>NZ_JBPWAP010000013.1:0-102984 GCF_051776705.1 Bacillus cereus group sp. BceL291
ACGATTTTCATTCCAACTCTCGATATATTAGTTATTGTTGCTTAAGATAAATTTCAGCAACACTCTCACTTCACGTCTAAACGCTTATAGAGAAACGTGTCGCGCCAGCAGCTTGCATGAGATCAATTGAAATCTTAATGGAAAGCACAGAGTTACACGATCGCTTATGGGAAAATGGCCGCTACTTGAAACAAGGATTAAAAGAACTTGGCTTTAACATTGGAGAAAGTGAAACGCCAATTACACCTTGTATCATTGGGGACGAAGTATTAACACAAGAATTTAGTAAACGTCTAAATGAAGAAGGGGTATACGCAAAATCTATCGTGTTCCCAACTGTAGCAAAAGGAACAGGGCGCGTTCGTAATATGCCTACAGCAGCTCATACGAAAGAAATGTTAGATGAAGCAATTCTTAAGTATGAAAAAGTAGGAAAAGAAATGGGCATCATTTAAGTAACGACATCTTTTGAATAGCTTGCAAATGAGGAGTGGGGAAAATGAAAAAAATTCTAGTAACCGGTTCTTTAGGGCAAATTGGTTCTGAACTAGTAATGAAACTTCGTGATGTATACGGCGCATCAAATGTTATTGCAACAGATATTCGTGAAACAGATAGTGAAGTAGTAACGTCTGGTCCATTTGAAACGTTAGATGTAACAGATGGACAAAAACTACATGATATCGCAAAGCGTAATGAAGTAGATACAATTATTCATTTAGCAGCTTTACTTTCAGCAACAGCAGAAAAAAATCCGTTATTCGCATGGAACTTAAATATGGGCGGACTTGTAAATGCATTAGAAGCAGCTCGTGAATTAAACTGTAAGTTCTTCACGCCAAGTTCTATCGGTGCATTCGGTCCATCGACGCCAAAAGATAATACACCGCAAGATACAATTCAGCGTCCTACTACGATGTATGGGGTAAACAAAGTGGCAGGAGAATTACTATGTGATTATTATCATCAAAAATTTGGCGTAGATACGCGCGGTGTCCGTTTCCCAGGTTTAATTTCTTACGTAGCTCCTCCAGGAGGCGGAACGACTGATTATGCAGTTGAAATTTATTATGAGGCGATTGAAAAAGGTGCATACACCTCATACATTGCTGAAGGAACGTACATGGACATGATGTATATGCCTGATGCTTTACAAGCGATCATTTCATTAATGGAAGCTGATCCAAGTAAGCTAGTGCATAGAAATGCATTTAACATTACAGCAATGAGCTTCGAGCCAGAGCAAATTGCAGCGTCAATTCGTAAACACATTCCGACGTTTACAATGGATTATGCAGTAGATTCAGCTCGTCAAACAATCGCTGATAGCTGGCCAAACTCTATTGACGCAACTGCAGCAATGAAAGAGTGGGGCTTTAAAGCAGAATACGATTTAGACAAAATGACAACTGACATGCTGGCTAAGTTAAAAAAAAAGCTCACAGCTGAGTTAGTGATGAATTAATAGGAAGAGTCGATTCTTAGGAATCGGCTCTTCATTATTTTTGGGAGGAGAGAAGTCTTATGCAAAGAGTTGATGTCGTATACGCACTAATACATGACGAAGAAACAGATAAAATATTAATGGTACATAATGTAGAACAAAACGTTTGGTCATTGCCAGGTGGGGCTGTGGAAAAAGGTGAAATATTAGAGGAAGCACTAATAAGAGAAGTGAAAGAAGAGACAGGTTTAACCGCATTGGCTGGGGGGCTTGTTGCGATCAATGAAAAATTCTTTGAAGAATCAGGGAATCATGCACTATTTTTTACATTCCGAGCGAATGTAGTAAAAGGGGAACTTATTGCGGAAGATGAAGGTGAAATTTCTGCAATAGAGTGGGTAGATCGAACAATTGCGAATGAGCGTTTCCCATACTATGACGGAGGATTTGAATCTTTATTAGAAGTAGCCATTCCATACAAGTTTCAACCAGAAACAAAGTAATTGAACGAAAAAACAGGAGCCACAAGGCTCCTATTTTCTATTCAATCGTCTTCAGTAATAGTTTTTTCAGCAATGGTTTAATCTTCAATCGTAAATCTTCAGCATGATTTGCAACTAAGAAGTGATGGTTATAAATGTTTTTCATCAATTGATAAGTTGCTTCTTTCGCTTCGCCTTCTTCGATGAAGATACCGATTACTTCCATACCACTTTTACGCGCGAGTTTAACAGCTTCATGCGTATCTAAAATTCCGTCTTGTTGATAGTCTAGCGCAGAAGGCTCACCGTCTGTGAAGACTAGTAAGAATTTATGTTTCTCAGGTCTTTTGGCAAGTTTTTCAGAAACGATACGAATAATATATCCGTCGCGGTTATCTTCTTCTTCACGAAGTTGCATAATTTCTGGACCAACGTTTGGCAACGTTGAGTTTTTATAATTTACAACTTCATGGATAACGTTCGGCTTATCTTCAGGTTTAGCGCTAGAGGCATCTTCCCAAAATCCGCTAATAGCGTGCGGGATTTTTAAAGACTTTAAAGCTTCATGAAATAGTACAACACTCTTCTTCGTTTCTTCCATTTTGTTATACATAGAACCAGAACAGTCAACTAATAGTTGGAATGCAACATCGAGTTCTTGTGACTCTTGTCCTTTTTTATAAAACATACGTGGTTGTTTTTCGGTATAAATACGAAGGAATTTCTTACGAAGTCTTCCGTAATATTTATCACTATTCGCATTCGTTTTATTTTCAATTGTTTTTTCGATAATTTTCTTTAATTCTTTTACATCTTTATTGACGACTGATTTGATAGCTTGGTAATCTTTTTTCTCATCTGAGTTTGGTTTGCGAGCTTCTTTAAATGTATGAGAAGCACCTACATTATACTTACCGTATGCACCGTCGTGCTGGCTAGAAGCGTGTGAAGCCCTTGCTTCTTCTGTATCAGCGCCATCAAAGTTGGATTGTGTACTTTTTTGTGAAGTACCTTGTACAGAACCAAGTGCTTGGTCGCCATCTTCTGATTCACGGGCAGTATCACCCATCATATTAGTTTTTGTTCCGCTTTCTAATTCAAAGCGTAAAAAGTTCTCGTTTTCGTTATTTTTATTTTCACGATGCCATGTGGAGAAACTTTCATCCATTTTGTTTTTATTTTCATCGTCATCTATAAGCTGAGTATCATCATTTGCTAAATCTTCGACGCGACAGTTCTTTTCGTCTGCAAGGACAGATAAGTAAAGTGGAGCATGTCCGAAATAGTTGTTAAGCATATCGCTTTCAAGAAGCGCCTCTAAGCGATAGCGAATTTTCTCAACGATATACATAATATCTTCTGTATTACGTGCTTGGAATGTTTCATGTAAAATCGCTTCAATTTGCTCAAAATATTCATTATTAAACATTTCGTATTTATCGCTAGTTAATGAAAGATAGCATAGGCAAAATAGACGATCACCGTGATAATTACGAACACGGTTTATTTCATTTTGAGAGCCGAAATAATTGCGGTACATTTCTTTTCGACGTTTAAAAACATGCTTCGTGCCAGGACGTAAGTTCTTTACGATTTCCTCAACGCGTAAATCTTCTAATAGAACAAATAATTGTGTTAAAAACTTTTTTAGGGGCGATTCTTGCAATTCAATCGCATAAGAACGAATTAAAGTCATGTCCGAGTAATGTTTATTACCAAGTGCTTTTAAGAACACTTCGCTTTTTAATCCGATTACTGTATCTTCTTCTTTTCGATCATCCCAAAAGTGACTAATGACAACTTTCTTTTCAATTTCGTCGTAGTATGCTTTATAGCCATATTCAAGATAGGCATCGTCTTCTTTTAGAAGGGCATACATTAAGTTTTCCATTTGTAGAAACAGCGACGCATCAATTTTTTTGTCACTAAAAATTTGTCTCATAAATTATCCCTCAAAGAAATAACTTTCTGCTAATTCACGGACAGTCATTTGTTCTGTTTCATCATTAAGTTTTGCAATTATGCTTCGTTCAATCGCTCGCATAACAGGAATATATACACCTAAATCACATGCGTCGATAATACCACGAATACTTGCTGCTTCTTCACTTACACGTCCATCGCGAGCTAAAGGCATAAGGTCGCTTGCAAATGCAACAAACTTTTCAATTGTTGCAACATCATTTAATTTTGATTCTGCTAATAATAGTTCTTTTAATGTATCACCTTGAATGTAAGGAACTTCAATAATAACGAAACGGTTTTTTAACGCTTCATTTAGTTCACTTGTTCCAACGTAACCTTCGTTAATCGCAGCAATTACACGGTATTCGTCATCACCGTATACAACCTCTTGTGTAAATGGGTTTGTAATCATTTTACGGTAATCTAATGCGCCGTGAAGAAGTGGTAACGTTTCAGGTTTTGCCATATTGATTTCGTCAATATATAGGAAGTGACCGTTCTTCATTGCTTTCATAAGAGGACCGTTAACGAATGAAACTTCAGATGCACCATCTTTCGTTTGTAGTGTGTTGTATCCTAAAATACCCTCTACATCTAAGTCGACAGAGCAGTTAATGCTATGCATTGGTTTTTGGAATAAAGAAGAAAGAGTTTCCGCTAGTACTGTTTTACCACTACCAGTCGGTCCTTTTAATAGAATATTCTTGCCAAGAAGAAGTGCTGTAATCGCATCTTCAATAATGCTATTATCAGACGCTTTATATATTTTCGTTCCGATTAAATGTGCATTTTCACCAGCTTCTTGTTTATTCTTTTCATGAATCGTAGAAAGCTGTTGTTTTAAATCAGCATGTATATGAAATTGTTCTAACATGTATTTCCCACCTAACATTATTTTCATAAAGTAATACATCTTATGATAACTTGTTTTAATATGGTATGCAAAGAAAAGGAAGGAGGATAAAGGGAAAAGAAAAAGCAATCAAGATGAAGTTGATTGCCTACAGTAAAGGAGAAATGAGCCTCATGAAAGACTCCAATATGCGTTTTTTTATACTTCTTTTTTGGAAAGAGTTCCATTTAATTTCAGTTGAATGTTTAAAATCTTCTTCAAAATCACGTTTAATGTCGTGAACTGTTTTTGATTCATAAAGCACGCTAATAATTTCGTAATTCAATTCAAAGCTACGTACATCCATGTTCGCTGTTCCAATAGTTGCAATTGTATCATCAACGAGTACAATTTTTGCATGCATAAAACCATCTTTATAACTGTAAATAGAAGCACCAGCTTTTAAAAGCGGAGTGAAATAGGATTGAGATGCTTGATCACTAATGATGCTATCACTTTTACCTGGATATAAAATCCGTACATCTATTCCGGCAATTGCACTTAAGCGTAATAATGTTAAAGTTTCTTGATCTGGAATAAAGTAGGGTGTAGCGATCCAAATGGATTTTTTTGCAGAGCCCATAACAGCTAATAATGTATTACGAATACTTTTATCATCGGAGCTTGGTCCGCTTGCTACGATTTGAACAGCACCTTCTGCATTTGAAATCTCTTTACCTGGGAAGTATTGTCTATTCATGAATTGATCCCAGGAATAAGTATTTAAACCACTAGAGGCATAGAGCCAGTCTTCTAGAAAGATTGCTTGTAATTTATATAATGCTTTTCCTTCTATTTTTAAATGACTATCACGCCAAACAGGAAATTTCTTGGAACGGCCAAGATATTCATCACCGACATTGAGTCCTCCGGTAAAACCAATTTTTCCATCTACAATAACAATTTTTCGATGGTTACGATAATTGACAGTTTCAAGTAACCAAGCTGAAAAAATAGGGTCAAATTCTACAATTTCAATCCCAGCTTCTTTCATAGGTTGCAAAAATCGTCGTCGTAACGTATTACTTCCAAGGCCATCATAAAGGAAGCGTACAATAACACCATCATTTGCTTTTTGTATTAAAGCATCTCGAACTTTTGTACCAATTTCATCAGATTTATAAATGTAGTATTGAATATGTATATGATGCTTTGCCTGCTCTATAGCTCGCAAAATTTCTGAAAATGTTTGATCTCCGTTTGTTAAAAGTTTTGTAGTTGTTTTATCTGCGGCAGGACCACCTCCAAATTTTTGTATGACTTCTGTTAAATGTATGGAACGTTCATTTAGTGGGACTGTGAGTAATAACTCTAGTCTTCTTCCTTCTAATATTTCACGGAATAATTTTCTTTGTTCTTCTGAACGATGGAGATGTTTTTTTCTTCTCCAGCGGCTGCGTCCGAAAATAGCGTATAAAAGCACACCTATAATAGGAAGAAGTGCTAATACTAAAAACCATGCTAACGTACTTTGTGGAGATCTATTTTCTATAAAAATAACGAATGAAATTCCGACAATTGTGATGGACCATAGAGCACCGACAAATGTATATAACGAAATATACGATGTATTTAATAGGAACAGAACGATAGATACAATTGTAAATATTAATAGTAATTGAACGATAGGCTTCTTCATTTCTATATAATTCCCCTAATCTTTTTTCAATATAGACTTCTTAAATAGAAGATGTAATATGACATCTTTATTATAAGGTGTTTTGCTTTTTTTACAAAATATAGACATTTCACCTATACTTTCCGCATTTGTCCTACATACAGTGTACTATCCCATTTTTTATCCCACTCTTAACGCATATGAAAATGAAAAAATCGAAAAGGAGCGGAGAAACATGAATTATATAGAAAATAATGGATTGTACTATCGAAATCATCATCATGGAGGACACAATCATGGTGGACATCATCACCATGGAGGACACAATCACTATGATCACCATCATCATCACGGAGGCGGATGGGGCTGGGGTGGTGGTAGTTCATGGGGAGGCGGATTTTTCCCTGGAAGCTTTGCAGGAGGAGTGTTAGGCGGACTGACAGCTGGTGCATTAACAGGTGCAACAAGTGGAGGATATTATCCGGCTCCATATCCAGTAGCTTATCCATCACCATACCCTGTAACGTATCCAATGCCATACCCAGGTTATCAGCAAATACCATATTCGTATTAAACTAAAAAAGAGGCTATCCTCTTTTTTAGTTTAATACAGTATTTATTTATAAAATAATTCCAAAGTTAAGGTGGAAATATGTTAATATTTTGTTATTGTAATTCAAAAACATGCACATTAATGTAGATTTTCATATTATTATTTGTGAATAGTTATGTAGTATGATCTAATTTCTATTTCGTTATTAAAAACAAAGAAATCAGATATGAGTGGTATTAGTTGGAAACAAGGCTTGCATAGAGCTACTTAAAAGGATTGCGGTATAATAAGACGCGAAGTAATTAGAGATATGGGAAGCTACCAGTTATAATTGAAACGGTATAATATTGCTTTTTATTACAAATAATATTATGTTATTTTAATCGGTTTATTTAAAAAGATAATTTATGTAAAGGGCTAGTATTAGAAAATGAAATATCTCTATTTCTATGAAGAGAAACAGGTTGTGTTTTAGTCAGATAGAAGCAAGGAGAGATGCGCATGCTAGAACAGAGAGGTCATGCATTATATGACTCTTCGTTGCGAGATTTAAAGTTAGCATTAGATGAGTCTTCAATTGTTGCAATTACAGATCGAAAAGGTCTTATTACATATGTAAATGATAAATTTTGTGAAATCTCTAAATACAAAAGAGAAGAATTAATTGGAAAAGATCACCGTATTTTAAATTCAGGTCATCATCCGAAAACCTTTTTTCAAAACTTATGGAAACGTATTTTGAATGGGAAAGTATGGACAGGTGAGATTCGGAATCGAGCAAAAGATGGTACATATTATTGGGTCAAAACAACAATTGTTCCATTTTTAAATGAAAAAGGAGAGCCTTACCAGTTTATCGCAATACGAAATGATATTAGTAGTAGAAAAGAAGCGGAACAGAGGTTGCGGCTAAGTGAAAGTCGTTATAGGGAACTTGCCTATCATGATGCTTTAACGAGTTTGCCGAACCGTTTGCAATTAATAACGACCGTTAATAAATTGATTGCAGATAAAAAAGAATTTGGTATGATTTACTTTGATTTGGACCGTTTTAAATTAGTAAATGATACGTTAGGTCATATGATAGGGGACTTACTTTTAAGCGAAGTCGCTTCAAGGTTGCATTATGTACTAGGAGAGAAAGATGTTCTGGCTAGGCTAGGTGGCGACGAATTTGTGCTGTTAACAAAAAATCATAGACAAGATGATATGAGGCAGTTAGCGACATCTGTGTTGTCATGTTTCCAGGCACCATTTATTCTTGAAGGCCATGAAGTATATATTTCAGCTAGTCTAGGACTTTGTTCTTATCCACAAGACGGACAAGACGTGGAAACATTATTGAAAAACTCCGACTTAGCTATGTATAGTGCAAAAGAACAGGGGAGAAATGCTGCATGTTTCTTTACAGATGAGCTACGCGCGAAAATAAATCGTAGAATGAAAGTTGAGTTTGCTTTGCAAAAGGCAATTCGTGATGAAGAGTTAGATGTAGTATTGCAGCCTATTATTGATTTGAAAACGAAGAGATATTCTGGTATAGAAGCTCTAGTACGCTGTATGACAGAAGACGGACCTATTTCACCAAACGAATTTATCCCGGTAGCTGAAGAGTCTGGACTTATTATAAAGCTAGGAGACTGGGTATTAGAAAAATCGTGCCGATTGTTTAAAACATTGCCCAATTATCAAGAAGGACTAAAGTTATCAGTGAATTTATCTATACAACAATTAATGCAGAAACGTTTTATTTTCTCTGTACGTAGCATTTTAAAGAGAACTGGTTTTCCTCCGAACCGTTTAATATTAGAAATAACGGAAAGCATAGCAGTCCGCCATTTTGATTATATTATTGCTACATTACAAGAATTAAGAAATATGGGTGTTTTAATTGCTTTGGATGATTTCGGAACTGGCTATTCTTCCTTATATTATTTAAAACAACTACCACTGGATATTGTAAAAATTGATCGTAATTTTATTCGTGAATTTCATTATGATCACGCACAACCAGAACGAACGATTGTAAAATCCGTTATTGAAATTGCTCATAGTTTAAATTTAGCAGTAGTTGCTGAAGGAGTAGAAACAGTAGAGCAAGAGAGTTTGTTACAATCAATGAGCTGTGATTATGTACAGGGATTTTATTATGCGAAACCTTTATCTGTAGGAGAGCTAAAAGAAAAGTTAATTACAGATTTTTAATAAAAAAGAGAAGCCAGCAGCTTCTCTTTATTTAATCCGTTTTTTGTGAGTCTTTCATTAGTATTGGATAAAGAATAAGACCTAATACGAACAATCCAATTCCTAAGAAGAATGTTTTTAAATCAGCAGTTCCCGTTTTGATAACCCAAATAGAGTATACCAACGCTAATGTCGTAATGATTCCATCTTTTACTCGAGATCCGGGCAGTATATCATACGTTTCTCCTGTAATAACTAATTTTAATTGGTACAAGGTAGAAACAAGGTATGGAATTAAATAGGCTAATGTTGCTACGACGATAGCGAAACTATACGCTTCTGAAACAGTACCAGAAATCGTTGAAAATAAGAAAATTTGCGTCATTATATTTGTAATCAATAGTGATTTTGAAGGACTACCTTTTTTATTTGTTTTCCCGAAAAACTTAGGGAAAAGTCCATTTTTTGCTGCCTGGTAAGGTACTTCTGAACTAACAACAATCCAGCCAACTGTAGATCCAAATAAAGATATAAGAGCGAGTAAAGCCATTATATATGCACCTTTATTTCCAATTGCTAAATTTAATGCGTCTACTAACGGTTTTTGAGACTCTTTTAAAGCATCTTGCGGAAGAGCTCCCATTGTAAGTAAAGTAATTGACATGTAAATAAGAAGAGCGATAATTAATCCGAAAATCGTAGCTTTTTTTACATCGCGCTGTGATTTTGCACGATTAGAAAGCATAACTGCTGATTCAATACCGATAAATGCCCAGAGTGTTGCAATAGCAGCTGAATTGATTTGGCCACCTAATGAGATTGATTGTCCTGCTTCATTCATAAAGGTTTGACCGTCTCCGAAATTAGAGGCGTTGAAAATGAACAATGTAATTACAATAAACATTGTAAATCCGATAATTTTTGCAATAGTAGCAAGTAGATTCATATTTCCAGCTCGATCAATATTTTGCGAAAGAATATATTGAATTCCCCATAGCATAAGGCTACATACGAGGAAAGTTAATCCTTTTCCGAGCTCCAGTGAAAATCCATTTATTGAAAAAAGAATTTGCTTACTTTGTAAAACTGGAAAGAATGTTGATAAATATCCAGCAAAGGAAATAATAACAGATGCTGTTGCAGCCCAGTTAGCAGCCCAATATCCCCATGCCATACTATATCCTGCAACTTTACCAGCTTTTTTTGAAGGAAACATCGCTTGAGCATAGCTTTGTGGTCCAGCTTTTAATTCTGGTTTACGAATCGCTAAATTTCCAAATACAAGTGCAATCATAAATACGCCAAGGCCTGTAATACTCCATGCGAGTGTAGAACCCATTGGACCTGATACTTGTGCTAAATTTGCTGGAAGCATAAATACGCCACCGCCAACCATATTCCCGATAACAAATGCTGTTAAAACCCATAATCCCCATTTTTTCGTTTCCATTTTTGTTAACTCCTTTGTAGTAAGTTTT
The DNA here is from genome assembly GCF_051776705.1 of Bacillus cereus group sp. BceL291. Classification (NCBI taxonomy): domain Bacteria; kingdom Bacillati; phylum Bacillota; class Bacilli; order Caryophanales; family Bacillaceae; genus Bacillus; species Bacillus cereus group sp. BceL291. The sequence continues at coordinate 10,617 of NZ_JBPWAP010000013.1, forward strand.
GCTTAAACATCATTTTTTACTAGCTTTTTGACAATAAAAAAAGAGCCATGTAGATAAAAAAATACCTACATGGCTCTTTTGCCAAAGCGTAGGTACAACGGGAATAACCCTTGTACCTACGCGTAATTTTTCCGCTAGGTTTCAAGGGTTACGTATGATGATGATGTTTTTGTGCAAATGTAACTACAGTTGTTGTATAAGTAAGCATAGTTCTTTGCTCCCTTTCTCCTCTGATTTTGAAGTTAGTATACTACATGTTTTTTTGAATGAAAAGAAAAATATAAAAATTTTTATAAAAATACGTTTTAAAGATTAAATATTTACCTATATTTTTCTTGTACTGGAAAATAAGTGAGAGATTGGCAGAAGAGTGAAGCATGTTATAATACATATAGAATTAGAAGGTGACAAGGGGCTATTGTAGATGATGAGTAAGTATGAACAAATTTATACAGAAATCAGTAAATCTATTGATAATAAACAATTAAAAGAGGGATGCAAAATCCCATCAGAAACAGAATTAATGAAGCAGTATGAGGCAAGCCGAGGCACGGTGAGAAAAGCTGTAGATTTACTGCAAGAGCGTGGATATGTGCAAAAAATTCATGGAAAAGGTGTTTTTGTTTTAAAGCGAAAAAATATTGAATTTAATTTTGGCGGTATTGTAAGTTTCCAAGAAGAAAATGAACGTTTGGGACGTCATTGTATTACGGAAGTTGTGGAAATGGACAAAGAAAAAGCCACAAAAGAAATTGCAAAATTATTAAATGTAAAAGAAAAAACAGAGATTGATCATATTAAACGTGTACGAAATATTGATGGAGAAAAAGTAATTTTAGATATAAATCATTTTGTATCTGAGTTTATTCCAGGATTAACGAAAGAAATTGCAACTGCATCGATTTATAAATACATCGAGAAAGAGCTTGGGCTACATATTAGTTATTCGCAGAGGGTAATTGAAGTACAGCCATGTACAGAGGATGACAGAAAGTATTTAGATTTAAATGGAACAGACTATGTTGTCGTTGTGAAAAACTTTACACATTTGTATGATGGAAGTCAGTTTGAATATACAGAATCACGCCACCGTTTAGATATTTTTCACTTTTCGGATGTGGCACGCAGGAAGTAAAGAGGTGGAACAAAATATTGTTTCATCTCTTTTTTTATAAAAAAAAACACAAACTCGTATATATGAGTGTTGACTAACTTATATATACGAGTTAATATGTAATTGTAAACGGTATCAAAAAAAGAAAAGAGGGACGGGAATATGGGGAAAGACTATCGTAAAACAGCAGAGGAAGTGTTGCAGTATATTGGTGGGAAAGACAATATTGAACAAGCTGCACATTGTGTCACGAGGCTCCGTATCGCTTTAAAAGATGAAAGTAAAATAGATAATGATAAATTACAGTCTGTTTCATTAGTGAAAGGAGCGTTTCATAACGCTGGTATATTTCAAGTTGTAATTGGTCCAGGGGATGTAGATCGTGTTTACGCTGAATTGATAACGCTTGCAGGTATGAAAGAATCGACTGTAGCTGACGTAAAAGACTCTGGAAATCAGAAGTTAAATCCAGCTCAAAAGTTTGTAAAAATATTTTCGGATGTATTTATGCCGATATTACCAGCGATCGTAACAGCTGGTTTACTAATGGGTATTAACAATCTATTAGGCGCAAAGGACTTATTTTTTGATGGGAAAAATTTATTAGATGTTTATCCGAACTTAGGCGGGCTTTGGGATTTAATTAATATGATGGCCAATACAGCATTCGTATTCTTACCAGCACTTGTCGGTTGGTCAGCAACGAAGCGTTTTGGTGGTAGTCCAATACTAGGGATTGTTATGGGATTAATGCTTGTGCACCCGGCCTTATTAAACGCTTGGGACTATGGAAAAGCAGCGACTGGTTTAGAGGGTCAAAAGATTGAGTACTTCAATATTTTAGGACTGTTCCAAATTGAGAAGGTAGGATATCAAGGACAAATTTTACCTGTTTTAGTAGCAGCATTTGTATTAAGTAAAGTGGAAATTTTCTTAAAGAAACATGTACCAAATGCAATTCAATTACTAGTTGTACCAATTACAACAATCGTTGTGACAGGTGTGTTAGCGTTAGGAATTATCGGTCCGGTTACACGTCATATTGGAGATTTATTAACAGGAGGATTAGTAGGTGTATATGAAACAGTACCAGTAGTTGGAGCAGTATTATTTGGAGCGTTATATGCACCGCTCGTAATTACAGGTATGCATCATATGTTTATTGCAATTGATTTACAATTGATTGCACAACATGGCGGTACATTTATTTGGCCGATGATTGCTCTTTCTAACATTGCGCAAGGTAGTGCGGCACTTGCGATGTTCTGGATTTCTAAAAATCAAAATGATAAAAGTATGGCATCAACATCAGCCATTTCAGCATACTTCGGTATTACAGAACCAGCGATGTTTGGTGTGAATTTACGAAATAAGTTCCCGTTCTATGCAGCGATTATAGGGTCTGCTGTGGCAGCGATATTCATTACATTAAATGGTGTATTAGCACCTGCTATCGGAATTGGCGGATTGCCAGCATTTATTTCTATCATTCCGAAATCGATTCCAATGTTTATTGTAGGAATGATTATTGCAGTTGTACTCCCATTTACTTTAACATGGTTATTTGCAAAAAGAGTGAAACAGAAGTAGGAGGAAGTTAAACATGAAGGATTGGCATAAAAGTGTAGTCTATCAAATTTATCCGAAGAGCTTTAATAGTTATTACAATAGAGAAACCGGGGATATAAAAGGTGTTACAGAGAAACTAGATTATTTAAAAGAACTCGGAGTGGATTATATATGGTTAACACCGATATACCAATCACCACAAAATGATAATGGATATGATGTAAGTGATTATTATAGCATTGATCCATCTTACGGAACGATGGAAGAGTTTGAAGAACTTTTAGAAGAAGCGAAAGTACGTAACATTGAGATTATGCTGGATATTGTTGTAAATCATAGTTCGACTGAACATAAGTGGTTTAAAGAAGCGAAGGAAGATAAAAATAGTCCATATCGTAATTACTATATTTGGCGTGATGAAAAAAATAATTGGCAGTCTAAGTTTGGTGGATCTGCTTGGAAATATGATGAGAAGACGGAGCAATATTATTTACATTTATTTGATGAAACACAAGCTGATTTAAATTGGGAAAATGAAAAACTTCGTGAAGAAGTATATGATATGATGCGTTTTTGGCTGGATAAAGGGGTAACAGGATTTCGATTAGATGTCATTAACTTAATTTCAAAAGACCAATGCTTCTTAAACGATGAAGGTAGTACTGCGACAAGTGATGGACGCAAGTATTATACAGATGGTCCGCGTGTTCATGAATATTTACAAGAGATGAACCGAAATGTTTTTGCAGGAAAAGATGTCATTACAGTTGGAGAAATGTCATCTACGACAATTGATAATTGTATTAAATATTCTAATCCTGAGCGTAATGAATTAAGCATGACGTTTAGTTTCCATCATTTAAAAGTAGATTATCCGAATGGTGATAAGTGGACGAAAGCAGAGTTTGATTTTATTAAATTAAAAGAGATTATGTCTAACTGGCAAATTGAAATGCAAAAGGGCGGAGGATGGAATGCGTTATTTTGGTGTAATCATGACCAGCCTCGCATCGTGTCACGCTTTGGTGATGATGGAAAGTACCGAAACGAATCTGCAAAAATGTTAGCGACAGCCATGCACATGCTGCAAGGAACGCCTTATATTTATCAAGGGGAAGAAATCGGTATGACGAATCCTAAATTTGAGTCCATCGAGCAATATCGTGATGTAGAATCGTTAAATATATACGATATAAAGCTAAAAGAAGGGCTATCAAAAGAAGAGATTATAGGGATTTTAAAGCAAAAATCTCGTGACAACTCTCGCACTCCGATGCAGTGGAATGAAGAGATGAACAGTGGTTTTACAACAAGTACACCTTGGATTTCAGCGGCTGAAAATTTTAAAGAAATAAACGTAGAGAAGGCATTAGAAGATAAAGAGTCCGTATTTTATCATTATAAAAAGTTAATAGAGCTTAGAAAAACGTATGATGTAATTACAGAAGGAGAATATGCTATTTTGGATAAAAATGATTCTAAAATTTGGGCATATACTCGTACTACAGAAAGTGAAGTACTACTTGTTATAAATAACTTCTATGGAGAAGAAATAACGTATTCAGTACCAGCGCACGTTCAGTTAGATGGAATGAAACAAGAAGTACTACTGTCGAATTATAAAGATGCCAGCAAGGATATTGCAAAACTTAACTTAAGACCATATGAATCAATTGTGTATCGATATACGAAATAAAAAGGTTGTATGCCCGAGCGGCATACAACCTTTTTATTTTAAGACACCACTATACAAAATGCTTACTTCTACTTCAGGTTTGAATTTTACTTTTGCATAATCTTTATTCCAATTTTTTTTCTTCCATAAGTTAGGATGATAAGCGATAAGATGTCTTCCAATACCGAAAGCATCACAATTTGCTTTTTGTAGTTTTCGTGTTATTTTTTTCGCTTCTTTCGTGAGTTGCTTAGAAAGTTCTTTATTTAGTTTTTCTCTATCGTCCATTGTATACATATTATCTCTTGGAGATTCAAGTGCTATAACTTTTAATTGGAGCTTAATGTGAGCATAAACATTTCCTTTTTTATCTGTTGTTATTTTTAAGTCGCGTTTTAATTTTCGATTACTAATTTCCATTGTTAAATAATCAGATGTCTTCTCAGATTCATCACTAGTCAGTTTTTGGGTTATACGGGCACTTGTTCCCATTTTTCCGGTTAATAACACGAATAAAACAGATTGTTGCAAAGGTAAATGCCCAGTTAATTTATCATTGTTAAATAAAGCTAACCCGTTTGTAACTACTTCTTTTCCTTTTATTTTTATAGAAGGAAGGGTAAAGTCTTTACCGGGATCTAACATTTTTGTAGCAGCTGTTTCTAAAGTTTCTTTTGGAAATACACTCATATCTTCTAAGCTTTTCACTTTTTTCTTTAGAAAATCTCCAATTAGTAAATTTCCTATTTTCTTTTTTTCGAGTATCTCCGATGTTTCACCATCTACTGCAATAAGTTTTACTAAAGCAGTTGGGTTTGTTGGATCTCGAAAGCTGACATCTAAATAGGGGAGTATACCCTTTTTTAGAATTTTGGTTCCGAGTAATTGAACACCATATTTAAAATAGCGAATATTCCCAGTCACATTTTTTTTTAGGGCATCGCCTGTATCCATTATGTTATGCCCGGTTGCTGAATATATTTCATTCTCAAATGAAGATTGCTCTCCGCTTGAACTTTTTACGAGCTCGATTGTTTGCTGGAGTTTATTCTCTTCCGTAATATCAGCTCCAACGCTATAAGCTAAACTTGCCTCCCTTAATGGTTCTTGATCCCAACAGCCAGAAAGGAGGGAACTAGCACATAATATTAAAAGTAATTTAACTCTTTTTGGGAACATACTGTTCTCCTTTCTTCTTTCTTATTATTGAATAAAGTAGAAATAAAAGAGGGAGAACAACGATGAAAATATAGGTGAACTTATCAGTGAAAGTTGAAATTACTTTTAATTCTTCAGGTGTATCTATAAATAAGGCTACACTAAAAGCAATAATACCAACGATTGGAACAGCCTTTTTATGATTAGCAAGGTTGAATATATGTCCAATTCCGATTGAAGCAGCGCAGTAATAACTAGCAATAGAAGCGACAACTGTTATCATCCAAATTGGGATGAAGATTAGGTCCGTTCGATCTATAATTCCAATATGCAAGGAGCGTAATAAGTAAGCAACTGGCTCTGGAATAAGCTCAATTTGCTTTGGACTAAATACGATAAAGCAAATCCAAACGGTAAAAGTATAAAAAAGAGTTACAAATCCATTGGCGATAGAAATGGCCTTCAGTTTTGCAATAGAACTCCCATTTACTTTTGGGAAAGCGATAAGAATAATTTCAAAACCATACATGGCTGTAATTGTTTCCTTGGATGCTTGAATTATATTCCACCATCCGGCTTCTGTAATAGGAAAAATATAAGAGAAATCAGCTCGTGAAAGCCCTAGGGCAATTAAAAGGGCCATTGGAATAATGAGAATAGAGGCCATGACATAAAATCGTACGATGACTTTAAATGTGTTATAAGCTACATAACAACAAGCTACTGTACATAATATGAGAATTGCAGACCACGGAGTTGCGTGTAAAACCCATACTTTAATGACGTTACAAGCATTCAACATAACCGTCATACCGATAAGGGTAAAATAAAAAACATAAGAAAAGCCCAATAGTTTTCCTAACTTATTACCAAATAGCATACAAACACTTTTATACATATCTGCATCAGGAAATCGTTTTAAGAAAAGCCACATAAGTAAAATAATAAGTTGAATGGCAAGCCCCGCGATGAGCGCAGAAATCCAACCACCACCTTTTGCTATCGGATGAAGCCGGTTAGGTAGAGATAGTATACCGACCCCAATTTGGCATTGAATAACGAAAAAGGTAAATTGAACAAGTGAAATTTTACTTTGCGTGTTTGTCACCGTCCTCATCCTCTCTCGTTACATGTTGGCGCTGCATTTTTTTCGGTTTTGGATCATGTGGTCTTTCCCAAAATGACCAAATTGGTAGTCTTATGAAAGAATCTTTCATATCTTTAATCCGCATCGGGGCAACAGGAGAAAGATATGGTGTATGAAATGAATGAAGCTGACATAAGTGAACGAAAGTTATAATGAGACCGAATGATATTCCTACATATCCGAATATGGCAGCAAGGAGCATTAATGGAAAACGAAGAATCCGAACTGCTGAACTCATATCGTTTGATGGAACGAGAAAAGATGAGATTGCAGTTAAAGCTACAACGATGATCATTGTGTAAGAAACGAGTCCAGCTTTTACAATTGCATCCCCAATTACTAAACCACCTACAATACCGATTGTTTGTCCAACGCGGCTCGGCAAGCGAATACCAGCTTCTCGTAATAACTCGAAAATTAACTCCATTAAGAGAGCTTCAAAAATAGGAGGAAGCGGTACTTTCTCTAATGAAGCTTTAATCGTATACACAAGTTCGAGCGGTAACACATCAGGATGAAAAGCAACAGTTGCAATATATAAAGCTGGTAAGAGAAAGGCAATTAAAAAACTTACTAAGCGAATCATTCGGACGAAAGAACCGACAATCCAACGGTTATTATAATCATCTGGTGATTGATAGAAAGCAAATAACGTAACAGGAACGATGAGCGCTGTTGGATCTCCATCAGATAAAATAGCAACACGCCCTTCCATTAAATTAGCAACAGTTCTATCTGGACGCTCTGTATTTAATTGCTGCGGAAATGGGGAGAAAGACGTATCCTCTATAAATTCTTGTATGTATCCTGGTGGCATAAGTGCATCCGTTTTAATGGTTTCCAATCTTCTTTTCACTTCTATAACTAAATCGTCATTCGCTATATTTTGCATATAAGTAATTGCCACTTTCGTGTGCATTTCTTCACCGAGTGTAAAATACTTAACAACTAAATTTGGACTCTTAATGAGTTTACGAATAGAGGTTAAATTAGTTGCTAGATCCTCTACAAAACCAGTATGTGGACCGCGCACAACTCCTTCATTATCAGGCTCTGCTATATCTCTCTTTAAAGATAAGGTTGTTTCGAAAATACAAAAACTGTCGACGTGTTCATGAAAATATAAGGATTTACCTTGTAATAAAAGTTGTATCCCATAATTTAAATTCGTTTCTTTTTTCATATTTAACGTAGAAAAAGCTTTATCTAAAGATAAATCTGATCGCGTTAATAATGGCTCAAGGACTAACTGATGAATTAGATTTGGATCTGCTAAAGATTCGATATATAAGATTGCTCCTTTTCCGTTTTGAAAAGGGAGATCTAATTTTTTTATATCATCAGAATGAGAAAGTTTATTTTCAATGTAATTAATGTTCTCCGGAAGTGATGGAAACATATGCTTTTGTTTTTTACTCTCTTGTTGTTCTTTTTGCTCTGTCATAATTTCCACCTCTCTTAAAGTGCAATTGTTTCTGTTAATTTTTGTCGTTTGTGAGAAATTTATGCTTGAATTATTTTAAAAAAAGAGGATTGAAGGTTACGTTACATTGTCTTTTGTGCATTATTCAATTTCATAGCAGTACTTCTAACATTTGTGTCGAATTAAGAAGATATATAGGAGGGATATATATGGAAATAGCTGTAGAACGTGTTTTTACGAAAGAGATTTTAAAAAGAGCAGCGAATTTGTTTCATGTAACAGTGGAAGAAAAGCCACTTGGAGATTTTGAGAATTATATTTTTAAGGCGAAGGGTGATAATGATGAAGATTACGTATTACGTTTAACACATTCTTCTCATCGTTCTAAACAAGAGGTAGAGGCTGAACTAGATTTTTTACGATATGTTGCGGAGAATGGGGCAAAGGTAGCAGGACCTCTTTATTCAACGTCTCGAAATCTCGTAGAAGAAATCGTAGCAGAGGATGGAACGTTCTTTTCCGCTTCTTTATTTACATATGCAAAAGGTGAGCAAGTAAAAGGAGAGGAATCGCCTTATTGGGGCGAGCCTCTCTTTGAAGCATGGGGAAAAGCGATTGGGCAACTGCATCGCCTTACAATGGAATATCCTAAAACAGACTACCGTGATACGTGGGAAGAAGACGAAAGTGGAATTGTTAATGAATTAGAAGATGGTCAAGTGAAAAAGATTGCAGCGGTACTAATGGATGAAATTAAGGCCCTTCCAGTTGAAAGAGAAACGTTCGGTCTTATGCACGGTGATATCCATCAAGGTAATTTTCATTATGATGGTAAAGAGCTAACAATCTTTGATTTTGATGATGCGGCTTATAATTACTTTATACATGATTTAGCGATGGTTCTATACTACTCTGTTCTATTTACAACGTGGACAGCAGAAGAGAAGACAGATTTTGCTCGTAAACAGTTACAAGTGTTACGAAAAGGATATGAGTATGAGCACAGGCTGGCGGATAGTTGGTATGAATCGTTGCCACTATTTTTACGTTTACGTGATATAGGTTTATATGGAACGCTTCAGAAGAAGTTTAAAGGGAAAGATATGCCTGATAACTTCTTGAAATTATCAGAAGAGCTATACGAAAGAATTATTAAAAGAGAAGCAATTGTGAATATATAATACATTTAGTTCAAAACAAAGTATATAAAACAAATATATACTTTGTTTTTTTATACAAAAATATGTTTACTTTATTAAAATAATATTGTCCTAGATTCGGTATGCACTTATAATTTTATATATATTCTGAATATTCTTTATAAAGAAGGAGGGGGAATGTTGGAAACTTTCGTAAATTGGTTAAATAATATTGTTTGGAGTCCAGCACTTGTTTATTTATGTTTAGGAGTAGGTTTATATTTTTCTATTCGAACGAAGTTTTTACAAGTAAGGCACGTAGGAGAAATGGTGAAGCTGACATTTCAAGGAGAAAAATCAGAGGCTGGTGTTTCTTCATTCCAAGCGTTAGCACTTTCGTTATCAGGACGTGTTGGAACAGGGAATATCGCTGGGGTAGCAACAGCGGTTGCATTCGGTGGACCAGGAGCTGTATTTTGGATGTGGGCAGTAGCCTTTTTAGGGGCAGGATCAGCTTATGTAGAATCAACACTCGCGCAAATATATAAGACGAAACATCAAGGGCAGTTTCGTGGTGGACCTGCTTATTACATCGAAAAAGGTCTAGGAGTTAAATGGTATGCTTTAGTATTCGTTGCAGCGACAATTCTTGCAACAGGACTTTTACTACCAGGCGTACAAGCAAATAGTATTGCTGTAAGTTTAGAAACGGCTTTTGGTATTAATACTACCGCATCAGGGGCTATATTAGTTGTCGTATTAGCTCTTATCATTTTCGGTGGAGTAAAGCGAATTGTTAACGTAGCGCAAGTTGTCGTACCTTTTATGGCAATAGGCTATATTTTAGTAGCTTGCGTCATTGTTGCTATGAATATTGAAAAATTGCCAGAAGCATTTATGTTAATTATAAGAAGTGCATTTGCATTAGAAGCTGCTTTCGGTGGTATTATCGGTTTAGCAATCTCTTGGGGGGTAAAACGTGGTATTTATTCCAATGAAGCAGGACAAGGGACTGGACCACACGCAGCAGCAGCAGCCGAAGTATCACATCCAGCTAAGCAAGGTTTAGTGCAAGCATTTTCCGTTTACATTGATACATTATTTGTTTGTTCAGCAACAGCATTTATGATGATTATTACAGGCATGTATAACGTATTTGATGCAAGCGGAAAAAACTTTATCGTTAATAAACTAAATGGTGCTCAGCCAGGACCAGGATATACACAGGCGGCGGTAGAATCTGTTTTCCCTGGATTTGGAAACGGTTTCGTTGCAATCTCGTTATTATTCTTCGCGTTTACAACAATTATGGCGTATTACTACATTGCAGAAACGAATATTGCGTACTTAAATCGTGATAAAGACCGTCCTTGGATGTCTATGGTACTAAAGTTTGTATTTTTAGGAGCTGTATTCTATGGATGTATAAAAACAGCAGCAACGGCTTGGGCTTTAGGCGACATTGGGGTAGGAATTATGGCATGGGTAAATATCATTGCGATTTTACTATTACAAAAACCTGCATTAGTCGCATTAAAGGATTATGAAAAACAGAAAAAAGAAGGAAAAGATCCAGTATTCGATCCAGAGCCATTAGGAATTAAAAATGCTGATTTTTGGGAGCATGAATACGGGAAAGATAAGAAAGAAGAAGTATCTTAACAGAATAGAAATGAAGAAGCAAAGGGGAAACTCTTTGCTTTTTTTTATGGACAAATTGAAGCTAAAAGTTATTTTTGGGACTATTTTTGAATATAAAAAGAATGTACATGCATTGTTAGGGGAAGGGGGAGTATGTTGATAGAATTTCGTAATGTAAATAAATATTATGGTAACTTTCAAGTTTTGAAAAATATTAATGTGCAAGTGAAAAAAGGCGAAGTGGTAGTAGTTGTCGGGCCTTCAGGATCAGGAAAAAGTACATTGCTTCGATGTATAAATCAATTAGAGGCAATTACAGATGGAGAATTAATTGTACAAAATACAGAGGTACACAATAAAAAAACGGACATGAATGAATTGCGGCGAAATATTGGGATGGTCTTTCAACATTTTTATTTATATCCACATAAAACGGTTCTTCAAAATATTACATTAGCACCGATTAAAGTAAATAAAGTTTCCAAAGAAGAAGCAGAGAAAACAGCAATGTTTTATTTAGAGAAAGTAGGAATCCCGGAGAAGGCTAACGTATATCCACATCAATTATCCGGAGGACAACAGCAACGGGTGGCAATTGCTAGAGGACTTGCAATGCAGCCGGAAATTATGCTATTCGATGAGCCTACGTCTGCTCTTGATCCAGAGATGATTGGAGAGGTACTTGATGTTATGAAAGCACTGGCTAAAGAAGGGATGACAATGGTCGTTGTCACGCATGAAATGGGATTTGCTAGAGAGGTAGCAGATAGGATCTTATTTATGGATGATGGTCAAATTATTGAAGATACAACACCGGCGCACTTTTTTGCAAATCCTGAACAAGAAAGAGCTCGTTTATTTTTAAGTCGGGTGCTAAATCATTAGAGGAGGAATTTCATGCTTAAAATGAAAAAATTATTTACTTTAATCGTATTTTCATGTTTATTTGTGCTTGTTGTTGCTGGTTGCGGAAGTAAGAAAGATGAGGCAAAGGAAACAAATACGAAGCAAGGCGGGGCTGTTGAGCAAATTAAGAAACGAGGGAAATTAGTAGTTGGGGTGAAGAATGATACGAATTTATTTGGATTAAAAAATCCTTCAACAGGGCAGGTAGAAGGATTCGATGTTGATGTCGCGAAGGCACTTGCGAAAAAGATTCTTGGAGATGAAAAGAAGCTAGAGCTGAAAGAAGTAACGTCTAAAACACGTATTCCAATGCTGAAAAATGGTGATATTGATGCAATTATTGCAACAATGACAATTACGGAAGAACGCAAAAAAGAAGTGGATTTTTCAGATGTATATTTTAAAGCAGGACAATCGTTACTTGTGAAAAAAGGAAGCAATATTAAGAGTGTCGATGATATAAAACAAGGCGTTAAAGTATTAGCTGTAAAAGGGTCAACATCTACAAATAACATTCGTCAAAAGTCACCAGAAGCGACTGTATTAGAGTTTGAAAATTATAGTGAGGCATTTACAGCGTTAAAGGCAGGTAAAGGTGATGTGTTAACGACAGATAATGCGATCCTTTACGGAATGGCAAAACAAGATTCTAATTATGAAGTAGTAGGAAAAATTTTCACAGATGAACCGTATGGAATTGCAGTGCAAAAAGGGGCAGATGATTTAACGAAAGAGATTAATACTTTAATTAAAGACATGAAAGCAAGCGGAGAGTATGACAAATTATATGAGAAATGGATTGGACAAAAACCAGAAAAGTAGATAGTAAAAGTGAGAGGATGAGAGTACTCATCCTCTTCTTGTAAAGAAAGAGGGGAGAATATGTGCCTGATTTTTCTATATTAACGAATAACATTGATATGTATTTAGAAGGATTTAAATATACAGTTATGTCTAGTGTAATTGCATTGATAGGTAGTTTTATTTTAGGAGTAATTTTGGCAGTAATGCGTATTGCACCTATTCGTATTTTAAATTGGATAGGATCAGCTTTTGTGGAGTTTGTAAGAAATATTCCACTCGTATTAATTGCATTTATATTCTATTTTGCTTTACCTGTAATAGGAATTACTTTAAATGGTTTTGTAGCAGGAACAGTTACGCTTACGGTATATACGGCAGCTTTTATTGCAGAAGTAATTCGCGCTGGTATTTTATCAGTTGCGAAAGGGCAGATGGAAGCTGCTCGCTCTTCAGGGCTAACGTATGTGCAGGCGATGTATTATGTTGTCTTACCCCAAGCAGTGAAAATTGTAATTCCCCCTTTAGGAAACCAGTTTCTCAATTTAGTTAAAAACTCCTCAATACTTGGAATTATTGCTGGTGCTGATTTAATGTATCAAGGAGATTTAATTTCAACGAAGACGTTTGTTACGTTTGATGTTTATATATTTGTCGGGATGTTTTATTTAATATTAACAATTCCGCTCAGTATGCTAGTGCGTTATTTAGAAAAACGCTTGGCAAAGGAGGCGGTGTAAATGGATTTCAAGGGAGCAATTACAGGAGATCATATTCTATTTTTATTAAAAGGATTACTTATAACATTAGAGGTAGCGCTCATAGCAATTGTACTTAGTTTTATTATTGGAAGTGTAATCGGTATATTGCGCTACACGAAAATACCTGTCGTCTCACAAATATTAGGAGTTATAGTTGAAGTGATTCGAAACTTACCACTACTGTTAATTATATTTTTCACGTATTTTGCACTTCCAGAAGCAGGCTTGAAATTAGAAATTATAACAGCTGCAATTGTTGCTTTAACAATATTTGAGGCAGCAATGATATCTGAAATTGTTAGAAGTGGTTTATTGTCTATTGAAAAAGGGCAGGTTGAAGCCGCAAGATCTTCGGGATTAACTTATGTGCAAGCGCTTTGGCATATTATTTTGCCACAAGCATTAAGGAGAATGGTTCCGCCGCTTGTCAGTCAATTTATTTCATTGCTGAAGGATACGTCGCTAGCGGTTGTTATATCACTCCCTGAGCTTATGCATAATGCTCAAATTATTAGCGGGCAAAATGTGAATTACATGATTCCAACATTTATATTAGTAGCTTGTATGTACTTTATCGTAAATTATAGTTTATCAATTTTATCGAGAAGATTAGAACTTCGTTGACTCTTACAATATATGTAAGGGTTTTTTCCTTGTTTCTCCTTATTTTCCTCTAAATAGAATCTAAATCTTGCGATAATTCGATTTTTATATTATTTTATCAGAAAAGTTTTAATTTTATATAGAAAATGTAATCGCTTTCGTGTATATTTTTATTATCAGAAAATTTTAATAAGATATAGGGGTATTGGTAGGGGGAGGATTTAGATGCAGCAACCAACGAATGAGAAATTACATCGTACGATGAAGAGTAGACATTTATTTATGATCGCACTTGGTGGTGTAATCGGAACTGGTTTCTTCTTAGGTTCAGGTTACACCATTAATCAGGCTGGACCAGGGGGAGCCATCCTTTCATATTTAGTAGGCGGATTTATTATGTATTTAACAATGCTTTGTCTTGGAGAGTTAACGGTAGCAATGCCAGTTTCAGGTTCTTTCCAAAAGTATGCAACGAAGTTTATTGGACCAGGAACGGGCTTTATGATTGGCTGGTTATACTGGCTTGGCTGGGCAGTAACAGTGGGTCTAGAATTAACGTCAATAGGTTTAATGATGAAAAGATGGTTTCCAAATGTTGATGTTTGGGTATGGTGCCTTGTATTCGGTGTTATTTTATATGCTTCAAACGCAATTTCGGCAAAAAGTTATGCTGAATTAGAATTTTGGTTTTCTAGTATTAAAGTAGTTACCATTCTTGCCTTTGTTGTTCTTGGTGGTAGTGCATTATTAGGGTTTATATCATATGACGGAAAAGAAGCAGCACCTCTTTTCTCTAACTTTGTAAGCGATGGTGGATTATTTCCGAATGGACTAGCTGCCGTATTACTTACGATGATTACAGTTAACTTCTCGTTCCAAGGAACAGAGTTAATCGGGATTGCAGCGGGAGAAAGTGAAAATCCAGAAAAAACAATTCCACGCGCGATCCGTAATACAGTATGGCGCATTATGTTATTCTTCATTTTAACAATGACGATTTTAGTAGGGTTAATTTCTTGGAAAGAAGCTGGTGTAATTGAAAGTCCATTCGTAGTCGTATTTGATAAAATCGGTATTCCGTATGCAGCTGATATTATGAATTTCGTTATTATTACAGCGTTACTATCTGTAGCGAATTCAGGATTATATGCGGCAACTCGTATACTATGGTCACTTGCAAATGAAGGAATGGCACCAAAGTCTTTCCAAAAAGTAAATAAACGTGGTATTCCAATTACAGCGTTAGTTGTAACAATTGCTGTAGCTGCTTTATCTTTATTAACAAGCTTCCTTGCAGAAGATACAGTATACATGTACTTATTATCTATAGCTGGTTTATCAGCTGTTTCAAGTTGGATCATTATTGCTTTATCGCAACTTCGCTTTAGAAGTCAGTATATAAAAGGCGGAGGAAAGTTAGAGGACTTAAAGTATAGAACACCACTATACCCAATCGTTCCAATTTTAGCTTTAATTACAAATAGTATCGTTGTTATTAGTTTAGCGTTTATTCCAGAACAAAGAATGGCGTTATACTGTGGTATTCCATATATCATTTTCTGCTATATATATTATTATATTAGTAAGAAACGGCAGAAACCGATGAAAGTGGAGATGGAAAAAACAAATGAAACTAACAATCAAACACGATGATATAGAAGCAGATTTATCGTATGGTCAATTAGCGATTGGAAAAGAAAACGGTTATTCACCGTTACAATTACTCGTTTCTTCTATCGCAGGGTGTAGTGCAATTGTCTTTCGAACGATTTTAGAAAAGAAACGTATTCCATACGATACGTTTACAATCGAAACTGAAATTGGTAGAAGTGAAGCGTTATCGAAGCCAGTTGAAAGTGTTCATTTGCACTATAAAATTAAAGCGCAAAATATTACAGAAGAGCAGCTGGACAAGGCGCTGCAACTTGCAGTGAAAAATTGTACGATTGTTCAATCTGTAAAAGATAGTATAAAGGTTACGGAAACAATTGAACTAATAAAATGAAACATAAAAACGTGAGAATACGGCTCTCACGTTTTTATGTTTTTAATAAAGGGGGAAATATGATGGAATGTTTAGGGTGTAAATTAGCAGGCGGAGAGGAAATTATATATATAATATATGAAGATGATTATGTAACTTGCTTTTTAGATCATGCGCCTTTCTACCCAGGACATACTTTAATTGTGCCAAAGCAACATGTTGTAGAAGTAGATGAATTAAATGATGTTGTAGCAAAATCCGTTATGGATGCTTCTAAGCTTATTGCAAAAGCGATTAAGATAGTATATAAACCTGACGGAGTTACAGTTTGTCAAAATGGTGGAGTATTTAACGAGTTAACACATTATCATATGCATGTCGTACCAAGATATAAAGAGCGTTCGTTTGCTGAGTTTTATATGGTACAACCAGGAGAGAAGCAGAATCATAACTTGGAAGAGACACAGAATTTGTTAAAAGAAGCGATAGAGCATATGCTGCTTACTGAAAAGACGTAGCGGTCAGGAAAATTCTAATATTAAAAAGCCCAATTTCTCAGTTAAAATAGAGAAATTGGGCTTTTGTTTATTCTATTATTAAATTTTATACATAAAAAGATTTTGCAGTGTCACAAAGTATAGCGCTTATTCGTTATATAGAGTGAGAGGAGGAATTATATGAAAGTTACAAACAACGATTATGAAAAGATGGAAGAGCTATATGAGTTGTATGAACAAAAGATTTATTATGTAGCGTATTCTATTTTAAATAATATTCAACAGGCTGAAGATGCGGTTCAAGAGACGTTTATTACTCTTTATAAGAACTTGGAAAAGCTCCATAGCTTGGCTACTCAAGAGCTTAAACGCTACATTTTGAGGGTCGCGAAAAACAAGGCGATTGATAGTTACCGGAAAAACAAACGACATGAAACATTTTTAGAAGAATATGAAAGAGAATCTGTAGAAGCAGTAGATGAAAATATTGAAGAGTGGGAAAAACGTAAAATGTCTGAGGTTCAAATTGATGCATTGCTAAAAGAGTTAAACGAATCTAATAGACAGGTGTTTAAGTACAAAGTCTTCTATAACTTAACGTATCAAGAAATTTCAAGTGTCATGGGGATAACCGAGGCAAATGTCCGCAAGCAGTTTGAACGCGCTCGAAAACGAGTCCAAAATATGATAGGAGGTATACAACATGACGAATTCAAAGAACTCCAAAGAAATATATGAACTTGCTGAAAAAATTGCTTTAGATGATTTTGATAAACTTGAAGAACAACATGAATTTTCACATACATATACGCGCAAAAAGAAATTGTTTATGGAGGAAATGAAGCCGCAAAATGGACAACCGCTGAAAAAGCGTAAAAGACATCGTATGTTAATCGCTGCTGCTTGCTTATTGATCGGCATGCCGACAACCGTTTTTGGAGCAGTAAAAGTCTATAATATGATTGTTCAAAAACAAAATTATGAAGTAAATGTGTCGGTAACAAATAAGGACACGAAAAAGGCTGATAAGTGGTATAAGCTGAAAATTGATAAATTACCAGAAAATATGGAAGCAATTGATGACTCTGCTATGAAATATTCATTTAAAGATAACGACGCAAATGGAGGCTTTTCATTTAGTCTTTGGAGAGTAGGGGAAAATGCGGACTTTCAAACTTTATATTCAAAAAGCTACGAAGAAAAAGAGATAGGTGGCAAGAAAGCAGTAATTGTTCATAAAGAAACTGGAAACAACAATGTAATGTTTGATAGGAAGGTCTTTCTCTTTTTTGAGAAAGAAGGGATTATGTTAGAAAGTTTTATTGGATCAGATATAAATGAAGAACAAATGATAGATGTCTTAGGGAATATTTCACTTGAGCCCACGTCAAAAGAAAAGGCATCACATATATCAAATTATGATAAAAAGTATTTTAGCCAAGCAGATGAACCTAAAAAATCTAAAGTGATTCCTTTGAAAAAAGATAGCAAACGACTATTTCATATAGGGCAAAAGGTTCCAGTAACGATATCTATGGATAACAGCCAAATTGAATATGTGATAGAAAAAGTTGAAGTTTTTGATTCGATTAAAGATTTTAAACAAGAGAACTTTAATGAACTTGGCCTAGGGATATTAAGCAAGAAGAAGGCTTTAGATCAGACGGGAAAATTACTATCATACAGACGAGATGAATATAAATTAGGGAATGGTAAAGATTCAATTGATACATTAGTAGATTCGAAATTAGTTAATGTTAAATTTGTCTACTTAACAACAACAGTGAAAAATATTGGCAAAAAGTCGACAGAAGAAATCTATATGCATCCATCCATAAAA
This sequence comes from Bacillus cereus group sp. BceL291, assembly GCF_051776705.1. Taxonomy (NCBI): domain Bacteria; kingdom Bacillati; phylum Bacillota; class Bacilli; order Caryophanales; family Bacillaceae; genus Bacillus; species Bacillus cereus group sp. BceL291. The sequence continues at coordinate 28,875 of NZ_JBPWAP010000013.1, forward strand.
CAGCTTAAATTTGAAGGGAATGCATGGAAATACGCTAAAGAAGAGGGGATGGACGCAACGCGTATTATGACAGGTGAAGTTGATTATTTAGAACCTCACGGAGATGGAAAAAGTTTTTACAATATTGGCAGTATCACACCAGGAGAAACGGTAAAAGTTAATTTAGGTTATTTTGTAGATGAAGATAAATTAGATTCAATCTTTTTGGATGCTTTCAATTACAGAGGGATTGGTGACACTGAAAATATGAATTCGAAAAATCGTTGGTGGTTTGATATTCGTCAATAATAAAACAATAGGAACAACAGGACAAAGAAGCTGCTTATATTTAGCAGCTTTTTTCGTCTTCATACATATGTAAAACTTCTTTCGCACGCATACGTAAACCATCTATCAATTCTGTCGGTTCTAAAACTTTTGCATCTTTTCCGAGTCTATAAAATAAAGGGGTAATAAAATTGATTTCTCCTTTATCAATTGTTGAATGTATATATCCTGTCCCGTTTTCGTTTGTTACAACGAATTCTTCAAGGTAAGGCACGCTTTTACATTGGCGTACGCCTTCTGGTGTCAGTAAAACATGTAACTGAGTAGGGATGTGTACTACGTTAGAGTTAGAGGAAAACCACTCTTCTAAATTCATGAATGTATCCTCATTTTCTTTCGTTGATAATATAGAAAGAATACGATCGATGCGATACAGTAATACTTTTTTCCTGTCATAGTCATAGGACGGTAAGTACCATAGCCCGTCATGAGCATATACACCGATAGGATGAACATGTTTTGTTTTTATCCCCGTTTTAGATTCGTATTGAAAGTGTAAATTTTTATTTTCAATAGCCGCTGTTAACACTTCGTTTAAAAGTGGTGTATCAATTGTTCTCTTTGGATTCCAAAAGGCGATATAAGAACGTATTTTGTCAACTTTCGCTTTCGCATCATGTTGTAGGGAGCTATATAGTTTATGTGTAACGGAATTTATTTCTGTGTTAAAAGGTAAGTCTCTGTAGTAGCTTAAAGATTGAAAGGCAAAAAAGATGGAGACTGCTTCTTCTTCGGTAAATAAAATAGGTGGAATTACTCTATTCGTTAATACTTTATATCCTCCGTTGCGACCTTGTTCAGCGTAAATGGGTAATCCCATATCACTTAAATCTAAAATGTATCTATGGACAGTACGAACAGAAATATTAAATTCATCAGCTATTTCTTGCGCTGTAAATGCTTTTTTCGCAGAAGCAAATATAAGAATATCTAATAAGCGTTTAGCTTTTGACAAATGTATCACCTTTTTTCTTTTTAAACATGACATAAATTGTCGTGTTTTATTGTTAGTATATTGTTTACAGCATAATGTTATCAAGATGAGATGTAAGGAGGAAAAAATATGTCACGTGAAATAGTTTTATTTATTGCGGCGAGCTTAGATGGATATATTGCGAAAGAAGATGATGATTTACAGTGGTTAATGGAAACCGAAGGGGAGGGAGATAACGGTTATACAGAAATGTACGAAACGATTGATACAATAATTATGGGAAAAAGAACGTACAATTATGTAGTAGAGCATACAGAAACATTCCCGTACTTAGATAAAAAATGTTATGTTTTTTCTAATTCGGAAAAAGGTTCAAACGGAAACGTGGAGTTTGTAAATGAAGATGTAGTAGAGTTTACAAAAAGGTTAAAATCGCAAGAAGGATCTAAAATATGGATGGTCGGTGGAGGGAATCTACTGAGAGAATTCTTTAAGAATAATCTAATTGATGAATATGTTGTCACGATTACCCCTCACATATTAGGTTCTGGAGTTCCGTTATTTCAAGATAAGAATCCGGAAATTAATTTAACTTTAACGGATACGAAACGTTTTGGGCAATTTGTAAATTTATATTATAAAGTAAAATGATAAAGAAACACGACTACTGATGGTAGTCGTGTTTCTTTATAGATGGCAATGAAATGATAAAGCAAGACCCGTAATCGACTTCGCTCGTTACAGTAATATTTCCGTCGTGTAGTTCTACAATTTCTTTTACGATAGATAGCCCTAAACCAGTTCCGCCTGTAGATCGTGTTCTTGCTTTATCGACACGGTAAAAGCGGTCAAAAATGTGAGGGAGGTCTTCAGGTGGAATACCTTCGCCTTCATCTTCAATTGTAATGGAGATACGTTTATGTTCTTCTGTAATAGAAATGTTTATATGAGAATGTTCTTTTGAATGTCTATAAGCGTTATTTAAAATGTTTACTATAACTTGTTCAAATCGCTGTTCATCTAAGTTTACTAGCAGTGTAGGAGGACAAGAGAAAGAAACCTTAATATATCTTTCTTTATACATGGCGTTTACTTTTTCAGCTATGCGAGTAAAGAAGGTGTGTAAATGCACTTCCTTTACTTGAATAGAAAAGTTATGTTGTTCCATTTGTGCAAGTGAAAATAAATCTTGAACTAAGTTTGTAATGTAATCAGACTCATCTTTTATAATAGATAAATATCGTAAACGTTGCTCAGGAGAGGTGCTTTCTTTTAATGCAATGTCTGCATAACCTCTTACGTATGTTAACGGTGTTCGTAATTCGTGAGCAACACTTGCTAGAAATTCACTTCGCTCTGTTTTCATATAATGTAGATCATTTGCGAGCGTCTGGATAGATGATGCTAGTTCACCAATTTCATCATTTCGAGTAGTTGTTAATGAAACGGACAAATCACCTTTACTCATTTTTTCAGTGGCATGTTTCATGTGTAACAATGGTTTTGTTAATAATCGAGATAATAGAAAAATGGTGATGACTGTTAGTAGGAATGTGATGATACCGGCAATAATGAATTGTTTCGTTAACCCATTAACCAGCTCTTCAATTGATTCTGTTCCAAGAAACATGTACACATAGCCTTCATGTTTTCCATCTACTACAATGGGGCTAACTGTACATATATAATTAGATGTTTTCCAATGATTTTCTATAATCGCTCCGTTATGGTCTGTTCGAGTTTGCATTTTACTAATATGATCGTTTATAGTCGTGTTTATTTCGTTAGATTTAGCTAGTATTTCTTTATTTGCATTTGTAATAACGACAGTTGTTTCAGCTTCAGATTCCATTAATGCTACGTGAGAGATGGTTTGCTCATCGTAATATTTTTCAAGTACATCTCGATGACTATTTCCTCGCTTTAATAAAGCTGTCATTTCTTCATTTACTCTAGTGTTTACAAGACTATAATAGAGCAAAATAAAGAGAACACTTTCAATTAAAAGTGTAACAATTAAAAAATAAAATCCGAATTGAATTGAAATTCGTTTCATCGTTTTGCCCCTTACTGTTCAGTATCAATCCATCGATAACCTACTCCATACACGGTTTTTAAATGATGATCAATAGGGAAATTTGCTTTTCGCAATTTATCACGTAAATTACGAATATGTGAATCGACTGTGCGATCTTCTGTATTTGTGTTTAACCCCCAAATTCGTTCGATGAGCTGATCACGGTTTAATACGTAGTTCACATGGCGTAAAAATAATCCGAGTAAAGAAAATTCAATTGGTGTGAGAAGGAGTTCTTCACTATGGACAGAAACGAAGTGTTTTGTTTCATCCCATACAATACCGTGATATTGGATTTGTTTATGTTCATTTGTACGTCTTAAAACGGCTTCAATTCTTGCGAAAAGTTCTTCTTCATGGAAAGGTTTCGTTACGTAATCATCGGCTCCAAGTTTTAATCCTTGAACGACATCTACTGTTTGATCACGAGCTGTAACCATAATAATAGGAATGTTACTAAAAGATCGGATTTTTTTGCACGTTTCCCATCCGTCCATCTTTGGCATCATAATATCGAGTAAAACAAATTTAAAGTTTCGATTTTCTATATGTAAAATAGCTTCTTCTCCTGAAGTCGCACATACGCAGTTATATCCAATTGGTGTAAGATAAAGCGTTAATAATTCAAGCATTCTCGGTTCATCGTCTACGAGCAGTATATCAATCATAGAGAGCCCTCCATATTTATAATCGTTACTTAAAGTGTAATGCAAAATCATGAAGAAATGGTGCAGATTATGATGCGTCTGCATAATTTCTTCAGAATTGCTTGTTATTGTGGAGTTGAAATTACATTTTAGGTAATCATATTGGCTCAAAAATGATTAATACGGAGGCGGTATAGTGAAAAAAATGACCCGAATTTTTGGGATAACAATAATTACAGCAGTTGGTCTTACTGCATGCGGACAAACGAATACAGACCATAAAAACCATGAATCTACAAAAGAGAAGAAAACAGAGCAAAAGGAAATGAAAATGAATCAGGAGGTAACGGCGCCAAAAGAAATGAACCAAGGTGCATCTAATGATTTATTAACGACAAGTTTAAAAAATGTAACGAGATTAAACACAAATGATCCTTCGCAAATGGCAGTATTAACTTCGCAAACGATATGGCCAGCAACTCATAAGGAGAACCAGCCAGGTGCTGTTATTTTAGTACCAGCAAGCGAGTGGCAATTAGGTATTGCGAGTGCAGATCTTATTCATCATCCGAATAACGGGCCGATTTTATTTATAGAAAAAGAAAAGATACCGGAAATGACGTTAAAAGAAATAAAACGATTAAATCCAATCGGAACGAAAGATGGAACACAAATTATGGTGATGGGAGATGTAGGTACTAGCGCGCTTGAACAATTAAAAGGTTATAAAGTAAAACAAATAAAAGAAACGGACCCAGCTATATTTGCGAAGGATGTTGATAAGGAGTATGCCGATATAACAGGAAGCTACCCAAATAGTGTTATTATCGGTTCGTCTGCAGAAGAAGGACGTTTATATACAACCCCCGCTGTAAATTGGATTTCTCATATGCCGGAACCACTACTCTATACAGAAAAGAATAAAGTGCCAGAAGCGACAATAGAGGCATTAAAAATGAGAAAAGATAAAGCAAATATATATGTATTAGGGCCAGAAAAAATTGTTTCAAAAGAAGTAGAAAAAGAGCTAAGCAAATACGGGAAAGTAACGCGTATTAGTGGAGAGACCCCTACAGAAAACTCGATTGCGTTCGCTAAATTTAAAGATGAAAAAACAAAATTTGGCTGGGGATTCACAAAACCTGGTCACGGTTTATCATTTGTTTCAAGTAAAACACCAGATTTAGCAGTTGCTGGGGCACCTTTTTCACATATGGGTAAACATGCACCTGTTGTATTATTAGAAGAAGGTAAAGCTTCCCAACCAGTGTATGACTTCCTTGCAAGCATTCAGCCGAAGTTTAAAGATGATCCAACACTTGGACCATATAATCACGGTTTCTTATTAGGAAGTACGAGTGATATTTCATTTGAAACACAAGGAATACTAGATGAGAGGTTAGAAATTGTTCAGGAAAGTAGTCAAGGACACGGTGGACATTAATGAAATGAGCAAAGACGCTACTGATATAGCGTCTTTTTCTTTAGGAAACTTTTACATAGTAAAAAATCTTCTACTCGTTATATAATAGCTTTCGTGCAGTCGGCTAGATTTTCTTATGGAGAAAATCAAATGATAAAGGAGTAGAGGAGTGGTATTTTGTTTCAAACGATAAAAAATGATTGGTTTTCTAATGTGAGAGGGGACGTGTTATCAGGAATTGTCGTTGCTTTAGCATTAATCCCTGAAGCGATAGCCTTCTCTGTTATTGCAGGCGTGGATCCAACAGTTGGACTATACGCAGCCTTTTGTATTGCAGTTACCATTTCATTTGTTGGCGGAAGAACTGGGATGATTTCAGCTGCAACAGGTGCAATGGCATTATTAATGGTAACGCTTGTTAAAGATCATGGTTTCAATCGGAACGTTTGATTGGAACTCTGTAACAACAATTCATAAAGTACCAAAAGGAAACGCATTTGTTATGATCGTAACAGTTGTGATTGTCCTAATTACACATAATTTAGCATTAGGTGTAATTATCGGAACAGTAATTAGTGCGGTGTTATTTGCATTCAATATGGCAAAGATTCACGTGAAACATTTATATATTGAAAATAAGAAAATATACGAAATTCACGGTCAACTTTTCTTTGTAGCTACAGCCGATTTCATAAATAATTTTTCATTTAAAGAAGATGTAAAAGGAATTGAAATGAATTTTACTCATGCGCACGTATGGGATGATTCAGCAGTGGCATCAATTGATAAAGTTATCATGAAGTATGAACAAAGTGGTGTGAAAGTAACTATAACAGGATTAAATGAACGTAGTTCAAAACTTGTTGCAAATTTAGCGACTTATAATAAAAGAATTGCTAGTTAAAAGCCTCCTTTTTAGGGGGCTTTATTATATAATACGAGTAGGATAACGAAAAGGGGATTCAGCATATGTACAAACAAATTATATTAGCATGTGACGGTTCTGAACATGCACTTCGAGCAGCAGAGCATGCAACATATATTGCGAAATGTAGCGAAGAAACAAATGTTGAAGTTGTGTACGTAGTAGATAATAGAACGGCAAAATCAGATATTATACAAGGTCAAACAGATTTAGAAACAATATCGGCTAGTCGAAAAGATAAATTAAAAGAGATTGAAGGTTTATTAAAGAAAGAGAACATTTCTTATACAATTACGATATTACATGGTGATCCTGGAGATACAATTGTTCAATATGTAAATACAGGAGATATAGATCTTGTCATTGCTGGAAGTAGAGGGCTCAATACACTGCAAGAAATGGTGCTTGGAAGTGTAAGTCATAAAATAGCAAAACGAGTGAAATGTCCGGTGATGATTGTAAAATGAAATAGAATGTAACGAAGACCTTAGTATAACTGAGGTCTTTTTTTATGTATAAATGACTCTTATTTGTGGAAATACTAGATATATAAGTTGAAAAGATGTTAACTTACAAATTTGTAAGTTAGTTGTTAGAGAAATCGATGTTATGAGATTTTTCCCATTGGTAAAATAAAAGTATCAAAGGGGAGATAGGGAGGATGGAAGTAATGAAATCATTTCAAAATTTGTCATATAGTCAAGGGGTAAGCTTAATTTGTCTAGGGGGATTTGCTGCATCTGTTACGTTAGCTGTTTTAATAAAGGTGTTTCATCAAATCTTTTAATTTTATAGTAGGGAAGGAATTGGTTGTTATCATTAGTAGGAACAGCAATGAAAATAAAAAATAGCTCTTAGCATGTATGTAAATGCTAAGAGCTATTTTTATGCTTGTTATATGTTATTTAAGCTTGCTTTTGTTTTACTGACCCTGTATTTAAAGTAAGAGCAAGGAAGAACATTGCAAGTACGCAAGATGCAAGTAATAAGATGAATCCGCCATCCCATCCGAATGCATCTACGATAAAGCCCATAGCTGCACTAGCGAAAGCAGCTCCGCCTAAGTAACCGAAGAATCCAGTTAAGCCTGCTGCAGTTCCAGCAGCTTTCTTTGGTGCTAAGTCTAGAGCGTGTAGACCAATTAACATAACCGGTCCGTAAATTAAAAATCCAATTGCGACAAGTGCGATACTATCAACCATTGGATTACCAGGAGGGTTTAACCAGTAAACAAGAACTGCGATAAATACACCGACCATAAATAGAATACCAGCAGGTGCACGACGTCCTTTAAATAGTTTATCACTCATCCATCCGCAAAGAAGTGTACCTGGAATACCAGCCCATTCATATAGAGCGTAAGCAGTACGTGAGCTACTATGAGTAAAGCTTTTTTCTTCTACTAAATAAGTAGGAGCCCAGTCTACAACGCCGTAACGTACGAAATATACGAAAACGTTCGCAATAGCGATGTACCATAAAAACTTATTGTTTAATACGTATTTAAATAAAATTTCCTTTACTGAAAGCTCGCGTTCGCGGTCTTTTACTTTTTCATCTGGTGGATATTCTCCAGTATGTTCTTCAATAGAAGGTAGTCCACAAGATTGAGGCGTATCTTTCATCGTAATTAATACATAAATACCAACTAAAATTGAAAGAATACCTGGGAAGTAAAAAATACTTTTCCAGTCATCTGCGAAGAAGTATAAGCCTAATGTTACAAGTGAAGGCATAAGCGCTCCGCCAACATTATGAGCGACGTTCCAAATAGACATTTTTGTACCACGTTCGCTAATAGAGAACCAGTGAACCATCGTACGACCACAAGGAGGCCACCCCATACCTTGTACCCATCCATTTAAAAACTGAAGTACAAACATAAGTATAATGCTCGTTGTAATGAAAGAAAATGAGCCGAAAATAATATTAATGATACCTGATAAAAATAGCCCAGCTGCTAAAAAGTAGCGAGGATTACAACGATCGGATACGATACCCATAAGAAATTTACTTAATCCGTAAGCGATAGAAACTGCTGAAAGGATAACCCCAAGTTCCCCTTTACTAAAGCCTTGCTCGATTAAGTATGGCATTGCTAGTGAAAAGTTTTTTCGAACAAAGTAGTAACCTGCATAACCGATGAAGATACCTAAGAATACTTGTAAACGTAATTTACGGTATTCGCTATCAACGCGATCAGCTGGTAAGCGTTCCGCGTGGGGCGCAGGTTTAAATAATTGTGTGAAAAACATAAAATGAAAATCCTCCCCTAATTAATTCGAAGCGTTTTAAGACAGAGAACATAAAAAGGCCATGAAATATAAAAAAGTTTCCTTTTTTATGATTCATAGCCGTGTACTCCGTTTCTCCGTGACTGTCAATATTAACTTCGTCGAAAATTATACAACTTTGTGACAAAAATGTAAACGTTTTTATGAATAAAAGTATTGACGGATTTTGTTCGTGGGATTAATATTTAAATACATTAAATATTTTATTGTTTAAATAAGAGGTGGATAACATGCCAAATGATATGACGCATATCGATAAAATTCAAGCTCTTGCCTTTTCGATTGGAAAGAAAATGCAGACGGAGTTATTAGAACAAATGCAAGCGACAGGACTTACACCACCGCAGTTTTATATTTTAAAGATTTTAGATCATTATGGGGCTTCAAGAGCGACAACATTAGCGAAAAAGATGTATGTGAAGCCTAGCGCGATTACAGTGATGATTGATCGTCTAATCGATCAAGAACTTGTAGAACGCTATCACGACAAAGATGACCGTCGCGTTGTCATCATCGAGTTAACGAAAAAGGGGAAAGCTAGAGTAGAAGAGGCAATGACAGCTCGTAACGAGCATATTGCAAAATACTTTTCACATTTAGAGTTGCAAGAAAGAGAAGATTTATTACGTCTCTTTGAGAAGTTAGAAACCATTATTTGCGGGACACAAGAGAAAAAAGAGAATAACTAAGAGGAATTGAGGAGATTACATGGAGCAACAAGAAAATCAAAATAGAAAGTTGTTGTTAATCGGTTTAGTAATCGCGATGCTATTTGCTGCATTAGATGGAACAATTGTTGGTACAGCAATGCCACGTATCGTCGGTGACCTAGGCGGATTAAGTTTAATGACATGGTTAACGACAGCTTATATGTTAACATCAACGACAGTTGTACCAATTGCAGGTAAATTAGCGGATTTACTTGGTCGTCGTAACGTATATATAACAGGGCTAGTTATTTTCATGATTGGTTCGGCGTTATGTGGTATGGCAAATGGTATGACAGAATTAATTATTTTCCGTGGGATTCAAGGTCTTGGTGGCGGTATTATGATGCCAATGGCTATGATTATTATTGGAGATATGTTCACGGGAAAAGAACGTGCGAAATGGCAAGGTATTTTTGGTGCGTTATACGGTCTTGCTTCTGTAATTGGACCACAAGTTGGTGGTTGGATTGTAGATGCAGTGAACTGGAGATGGGTATTCTACATTAACTTACCGGTTGGTATTTTAGCGACAATCTTTATTGCAATGGGATTAAAATCGCATAAACAAACAGGACCAATTAAAATCGATATCGCTGGAATCTTTACGATGATTCTCGGTGTTGTAAGTTTATTACTTGCGCTAACGTTTGGCGGAAAAGATTATGCATGGGATTCTTGGCAAATTATCGGTTTATTTGCACTAGCTGTAATTGGTATCGTTAGCTTTGTTATCGTTGAAACGAAAGCTGAAGAGCCAATTTTACCAATGCATTTCTTTAAAAATCGCACATTTACAATACTGAATGCGATTGGATTCTTTATGAGTATTGGAATGTTCGGCGCGATTATGTTCGTACCATTCTTCATGCAAGGTATTGTAGGAGTAAGTGCTGCTGAATCAGGAACAATTATGACTCCAATGATGATTACAATGATTGTGATGAGTATTATCGGTGGGCAACTTGTATTAAAAGTTGGTGTAAAACCACAAATTATCGCAGGTATGCTTATTATGGCCGGTGGTTTCTGGTTATTAACAACGATGGATATGCACACAACGAAGCTTACAGCTACTTCTTATATGATGGTTATCGGTTTAGGAATGGGTCTTGTAATGCCGACATTAACATTAGCGTTACAAGAAAGCTTCCCGAAAAAAGACCTTGGTGTTGTAACATCATCAAGTCAGTTCTTCCGACAAATCGGTGGTACATTTGGTATTACAATTTTAGGATCAATTATGAATAACACTTCAGGTGCGACATTAACAAAGAATTTAGTACCTGTATTAGATACATTCCCGAAAGAAGCGGGACAAATGGTAACGAAATTTAAAGATATGATTCACACAGATCCACAAGGTTTATATTCAATGCTATTTAGCCCAGAGGCATTAAAACAAATGCCAGAAGCGTTCGCTAACAGTATTGTACCTATTTTGAAAAACTCTTTAGTAGACTCGCTTCATACTGTATTCTTAACAGGATTAGTATTTATCGTAGTAGGTGCCATCTTTACGATTTTCTTACAAAAAATTAAATTGTCAGATCGTAAAAAAGATGCTAAAGAGCCTGCTGTAGAAGAAAAAGAAAAAACTGTATCATACTCGTAATGAAGAAGCATCGCCTTATGGCGGTGCTTTTTTGAGTATAACCTTAAAAGCTTTTTAGTGAGAAATGATTGACGTATTTTTAGAAATACGTTATATTATTTTCTGTAAACGGTTACATGAAATGAGGAGAAAAGAGAATGAGTACGATCAAAGACGTTGCGAAATTAGCGGGAGTATCTGTTGCGACCGTTTCCAGAGTTCTAAATAAAAATGGATATGTTCACGAAGATACATTAAAAAAGGTAGAACGTGCAATTGAGATGTTAGATTATAAGCCTAGTACAGTAGCGCGTTCACTGTATAATAAAAAGTCTCGTTTAATTGGCTTAGTTGTTCCAAATATCGTGAATCCATTCTTTCCGGAAGTTGCACGTGCCGTAGAAGATGTAGCACATAAACAAGGTTACACAGTTGTCCTTTGTAACTCTGATGAAAGTTTAGAAAAAGAGAAACAATATATTGATGTGCTTAGACAAAATAATGTAGATGGATTTATTGTAGCAACGAATCCACAAAATAGTGTTAATTACATGAATTTATCTATTCCAATTGTTGCGATTGACCGTATGTTTAATGAGCGTATTCCTACTGTATATGCAGATAACTATGCAGGAAGTCAGGCTGCGACAAAGTTGTTACTAGATAAAGGATGTAAACATATTGCACATATTCGCGGTCCACGTGATGTGAGTACTGCAAATGAACGTTTTGAAGGTTTTGTAGACGTTATTACGCAAAATAATCTTTCGTATATGATTGCAGAGAGTACGTTTGATCCAGCAAATAGTGAGCGTGTAGCGATGGAATTATTAGAAGAATACCCGCATATTGATGGTATTGTTGCTGGGAATGATTTAATTGCGATTGGTATTGTAAAGGCTGCACTTCAAAAGGGGATTGTCATTCCAAATGATTTACAAATTATCGGATTTGATGGAATTTCTTTAACGGAAATGATGTATCCATCTATTACAACAGTTGCACAACCGATATATGAAATGGGGAAAATTGCAACAGAGTTGTTGTTAGAGCAAATGGAAGGAAATACATTAGAAGAGAAACACTATCGTTTGCCGATCGAAATTATAGAACGAAATACAACAAAGTAAGGAGATGAAACAGATGCCAAATATTGCAGTAGTAGGAAGCATTTCAATGGATTTAGTGGCTGTTTCAAAAAAACGGCCGAAAGCAGGAGAAACAGTAATTGGTGAAGCGTTTCATACAATCCCAGGAGGGAAAGGAGCAAACCAAGCAGTTGCTGCAGCTAGATTAGGAGCAAATGTAGCAATGGTTGGAGCGGTAGGAAATGATGATTATGGAACAGTAGTTAGAAAAAATCTAGAGAACGAACGCATTTTTATCGATTATGTGGTACCGGTTACAGATAGAACGACAGGAATTGCTCATATCGTTTTAGCAGAAGAAGATAACAGTATTGTTGTCGTACAAGGGGCAAATGCTCTTGTAAATAAGTCAGTTGTAGATCGCTCCAAAGACCTTCTTGTAAAAGCGGATATGGTTGTTCTTCAACTAGAAATTCCACTTGAAACAGTAAAATATGTATTGGCTATTTGTGAGGAACATAATATTCCTGTTATGTTGAATCCAGCGCCAGCACAAGTTTTATCAGAAGGAATTTTAGAAAAGGCGACTTATATTACGCCAAATGAGCATGAGTGCCGCATCGTATTAGATGATTTTACATCACCAATTGAAGATTTATTGGCGAAGTATCCCAATAAATTATTGATGACAGAAGGTTCTAACGGTGTTCGTTTCCATAATGGCACGGAGATTGTACATGTTCCTAGCATTGCTGTTGATGTAGTGGATACAACTGGAGCTGGTGATACATTTAATGGTGCGTTAGCAGTTGCACTTTCTGAAGGAGAGACACTTCAAAAAGCAATTCGTTTCGCGAATATTGCCGGTGGTCTTTCTGTAACGAAACTTGGGGCGCAAGGCGGCATGCCAACGAGAGATAAAGTACGTGAAGTGCAGGTGATTGTTGGATGAAGAAACACGGCGTATTAAACAGTGAGATTGCATCAATCCTTGCTTTACTTGGGCATACGGATACGATTGTAATTGCTGATTGCGGTTTACCAATTCCTGACGGAGTAAAAAGAATTGATTTAGCTGTTGAAATTGGAAAACCTAGCTTTTTAGATGTATTGCAAGTGGTAGCTGATGATATGGCAATCGAAAAAGTGACGTTAGCAGAAGAAGTTATTATAAATAATGCGGAAGTAAATAAAGAAATAGAGCAGAAATTAATAGAGCCAGCATTTGAGTATGTATCTCATGAGCAATTTAAAGAGCATACAAAGAAAGCGAAGGCGATTATTCGTACAGGCGAGGCTACGCCTTATGCAAATGTAATTTTACATGCAGGCGTGATTTTTTAATAAAGGGAAGTGATGGGAATGCATATTGAAATGAAAAACATTTCAAAGGCGTTCAATGGAAATCCTGTTTTGAAGAATGCACAGTTTATGATTGAAACAGGAGAAGTCCATGCATTGATGGGGGAAAATGGAGCGGGTAAATCAACGCTCATGAAGATTTTAACAGGTGTATACAAAAAAGATGGTGGGACAATCACGATCGATGGGCAAGAGCGCACCTTTAAAAATGCGAAAGAAGCTGAAGAGTACGGCATCGCATTTATACATCAAGAACTAAACATATTGCCGAATTTAACAGTAGCTGAAAATATGTTTCTCGGCAAAGAGTTAATGTATGGGAAAACAGGTATTTTACGCACTCGACAAATGAACGCGATTGCGCAGCAGCAACTAGCGGAGTTAGGGTTGCATGTAAGAGGCGCTATGTTAGCAGAGGAATTATCGGTTGGACAACAGCAAATTATCGAAATTGCGAAAGCATTAATGACAAACGCGAGCGTTATTATTATGGATGAACCTACTGCGGCACTGACGGATCGTGAAATCGAAACGCTCTTTACAGTAATCAATAAGTTACGTAAAGAAGGTGTTTCATTCGTGTACATTTCGCATCGTATGGAAGAGATTTTCTCAATATGTGATGCTATTACGATTTTGCGTGATGGAGAATTCGTCGGAAAGAGATTAATTCCAGAAACATCATTTGATGAAGTAGTGAGTATGATGGTGGGGCGCAGCATTGGTGAACGTTACCCAGAGCGAAATAGTCAAATTGGTGATGTCATTTTTGAAATGCGTAACGGAACGAAGAAAGGGAAATTTGAAAATGTTTCGTTTCAAGTGAGGAAAGGTGAAATCCTTGGTGTAGCTGGTTTGATGGGGGCTGGTCGCACTGATATTATGAAAGCGATATTTGGTTATGAACCTTTAGACTCTGGACAAATTTTTATAAATGGACAAGAAGTAAAGATTGATAGTCCAATAGATGCAATTAGACAAAGAATTGCTTTCATTACAGAAGATAGAAAGTCTGAAGGATTAGTGTTAGATTTTTCAATTCGAGAAAATTTAGCTTTACCGAATTTAGAAAGTCTTTCAAAGGGAAGTGTTCTAAGCAACGAGCTAGAACAACAGTTTACGGCGGATATGATGAAACTTCTTAATGTGAAAGCATCTAGCGGAGAGCAGGCAGTGAAATCTCTTTCTGGTGGAAATCAGCAAAAGGTTGTAATCGCAAAATGGCTAGGCATTCATCCGCAGTTACTCATTTTAGATGAACCAACAAGGGGTGTTGATGTTGGAGCGAAAAAAGAAATTTACTCTATTATGAATAAGCTTACGGAGCAAGGAGATGCCGTTATTATGGTATCATCTGAGCTTCCAGAAGTTTTAGGGATGAGTGATCGTGTTCTTGTTATTCATGAAGGAAAAGTAGGCGGAATTTTAGGGAAAGATGAGGCATCACAAGAGTCTATTATGGCACTAGCTACAGGGGGAGAGTAAGGATGACTAAGAAGGGGAATGTATTACAACAACTCGGTTCTTTAATCGGTTTAGTATTAATTATCGTCGTAATTACAGCTTTAAATCCAGCGTTTATTGAAATTCCAAATTTATTTAATATACTGCGTCAAGTATCGATTAATGCGCTTATTGCATTCGGAATGACCTTCGTAATTTTAACAGGGGGTATTGACTTATCGGTAGGTTCTATTTTAGCATTATCAAGTGCACTTGTTGCTGGAATGATGGCAAGTGGCATGGATCCGTTCCTTGCAATGGCAGTTGGATTATTAGCAGGTCTTGTAATGGGAATTGTAAACGGTATCATCATTGCGAAAGGAAAAGTAGCTCCATTTATTGCAACTTTGGCAACAATGACTATTTTTCGTGGGTTGACGCTTGTTTATATGGACGGACGTCCGATCACTGGTCTTGGTGATCATTTAATGTTCCAAATGTTTGGCCGCGGTTATTTTCTTGGTATTCCGGTACCAGCTGTTACAATGATGATTGCTTTCGCAGTACTGTACTTCATTTTGAAGAAAACGACATTTGGTCGCCGTACATTTGCAATTGGTGGAAATGAAGAAGCAGCAGCACTATCAGGTATTAATGTTACGAGAATTAAAGTAATGATTTACGGTCTTTCCGGAATTTTGGCAGCGCTCGCAGGTATTGTCTTAACATCACGATTAGATTCTGCACAGCCGACTGCAGGTACTTCTTATGAATTAGATGCAATTGCAGCAGTTGTATTAGGTGGAACAAGTCTTTCTGGGGGAAGAGGATGGATTGTTGGTACATTCATCGGTGTACTTATTATCGGTGTATTAAATAACGGTTTAAATTTATTAGGTGTATCTTCTTTCTTCCAACAAGTTGTAAAAGGACTTGTAATCTTACTAGCTGTATTAATTGATCGCAGAAAAGAAGCGTAATGGAGGGACAGTTCATGAAGAAATGGTTACTTATACTCGTTGCATGTATTATGGTCATTACTGCTGGTTGTTCAATGGAACCGCCAGAATGGGCAAAGGATTCTAGCGATAAAGGTCGAAATAAAACTATTAAAGTTGGATTCTCTGTTTCAACTTTAAATAATCCCTTTTTTGTAACTTTGAAAAAGGGTGCAGAAAAGAAAGCGAAAGATAGTGGCATCGAATTAATTGCTGTTGATGCACAAAATGATGCAGCAAAGCAAACGAACGATGTTGAAGATTTAATTCAAAAGGGTGTCGATGTAGTTGTTATTAATCCGACCGATTCAGATGCTGTTGCTTCAGCAGTAAGTGCGGCGAATGCAGCAAATGTTCCTGTTATTACAGTAGACCGCGTTGCGAATTCAGGTAAGGTTGTTTCTCACATTGCTTCTAACAATATTGAAGGTGGTCAAATAGCTAGTGATTACATTCGGGAATTAGTTGGCGAAGGAGCAAACGTTGCTGAGTTAGAAGGAATCCCTGGATCTTCCGCTGCTCGTGAACGTGGGAAAGGATTCCATAACGTAGCCGATAAGTCTTTAAAAGTAGTTGCAAAACAAGCGGCTGATTTTGATAGAGCGAAAGGATTATCTGTTATGGAAAACATTTTGCAAGCAAATGGTGATATTAAAGCCGTGTTTGCGCATAACGATGAGATGGCATTAGGTGCACTTGAAGCATTGAAGTCTGCTGGAAAAACAGATGTAGTCGTTGTTGGATTTGATGCAACAGACGATGCAGTGAAAGCGGTTAACGATGGGCGTATGGCTGCAACAGTTGCTCAAAAACCGGAATTAATCGGGGAGAAGGCGATGCAAACAGCAAAAGAGATAACACAAGGTAAAAAAGTGGACAAATCTATTCCGATTGAATTAGAGCTTATTAAGAAAAATAAATAAATATAAAATGAAAATTAGGAAGGAAGAACAACAAATGAAATTCTTTATTGATACAGCAAACGTTAACGAAATTAAAGAGGCAAATGAATTAGGTGTATTAGCTGGAGTAACGACAAATCCATCACTTGTAGCAAAAGAAGGCGTAGACTTCCACGAACGCATTCGTGAAATTTGCAACGTTGTAGAAGGACCTGTAAGTGCAGAAGTAATTAGCTTAGAAGCTGATAAGATGATTGAAGAAGGAAAAGAACTAGCGAAGATTGCTCCAAACGTTGTAGTAAAAGTTCCAATGACAACAGAAGGTTTAAAAGCAGTAAAAGCGTTCTCTGATTTAGGAATTCGTACAAACGTTACATTAGTGTTCTCAGCAGTTCAAGCATTACTTGCAGCTCGTGCTGGTGCAACATACGTTTCACCATTCTTAGGTCGCTTAGACGATATCGGTCATAACGGTATGGACTTAATTCGTCAAATCGCAGAAATCTTTGCAATTCATGGCATCGAAACAGAAATCATTGCAGCATCTGTACGTCACAGTGTTCACGTAACTGACGCAGCATTAAACGGTGCACATATTGCAACAATCCCAGCAAACGTAATTGCTTCATTAGTGAAGCACCCATTAACAGATCAAGGAATTGAGAAATTCTTAGCTGATTGGGAAAAAACACAAGAGAAATAATAGAAAAGCAAGAATCCTAGTTTAATTGAATAGGATTCTTTTTTTTATTTAAAAGAATTTTCATGCAATTTTGCATATTGTCTTTTAAATTTGTTATATAAGATATTTAATATATATCACATAACTCTTTATTTTTCATATTTCGACATAAAGTGAAACTTTAATCAGTGGGGGCTTTGTTCATCCCCCCACTGATTATTAATTGAACCAAGGGATAAAAAGATAGAGGGTCTGACCAGAAAACTGGAGGGCATGATTCTATAACAAAAAGCTTAATGTTTATAGAATTATGTCTTTTTATATAGGGAGGGTAGTAAACAGAGATTTCGACAAAAACGCACCGATTTATCTGAATTTTAAGTTTTATAAAAGGGGAGAAATGGAATGAGAAGAAAAGCACCATTTAAAGTGTTGTCATCATTAGCAATTGCGGCAACTATCGGATGTACATCTGTAATGAGTGCTCCGTTAGCATATGCAGAAACGGCAGCAAAAAAGAAAGATAATGTATCTACAACACCAATTGATTACAATTTAATTCAAGAAGATCGTTTAGCGGAAGCACTGAAAGAAAGAGGAACAATTAATCCATCATCTTCTAAAGAAGAGACGAAAAAAGCTGTTGAGCAATATATTGAAAAGAAACAAGGAGATCAGGCGAATAAAGAAATTCTTCCAGATGCTCACTCACAAGAAACGTCTGATTTCACAAAAAAAGTAAAAGAGAAAAAGATGGAAGAAAAGGAAAATGTAAAAAAGGCTGAAAAAAATGTTAGCCTTGAGCAAAAGCCAGAACCAAATAAAAATCAATTGAATGGGCAAGTTCCAACTTCAAAAGCAAAGCAAGTTCCATATAAGGGATCTGTTCGATCAGATAAAGTATTAGTGCTACTCGTTGAATTTAGTGATTATAAACATAATAATATTGATCAAACACCAGGTTATATGTATTCGAAAGACTTTAGTAGAGAACATTATCAAAAGATGTTGTTCGGTAATGAGCCGTATACTTTATTTGATGGTTCAAAAGTAAAAACGTTTAAACAATACTATGAAGAGCAGTCTGGTGGTAGTTATACGACAGATGGATATGTAACGGAGTGGCTAACTGTTCCAGGAAAAGCATCTGATTATGGAGCTGATGGTAGCAGTGGGCACGATAATAAAGGTCCGAAAGGTGCACGTGATTTAGTGAAAGAAGCTTTGCATGCAGCTGCTGAGAAAGGACTAGATTTATCCCAGTTTGATCAATTTGATAGATATGATACAAACGGGGACGGGAATCAAAATGAACCTGACGGTGTAATTGATCATTTAATGGTAATCCATGCTGGTGTTGGTCAAGAAGCTGGTGGCGGTAAATTAGGTGATGATGCGATCTGGTCACATCGTTCAAAATTAGCAGTAGATCCAGTAGCGATTGAAGGTACGAAATCAAAGGTAGATTACTTTGGTGGTAAAGTAGCAGCACATGATTACACAATTGAACCAGAAGATGGAGCTGTAGGTGTGTTTGCACATGAATTTGGACATGATCTTGGATTACCAGATGAATATGACACGAAATATACTGGAAATGGTTCACCAGTCGAAGCTTGGTCATTAATGAGTGGAGGTAGTTGGACAGGGAAAATCGCAGGAACAGAGCCGACTAGTTTTTCACCACAAAATAAAGACTTCTTACAAAAGAATATGGGTGGCAACTGGGCAAAAATATTAGAAGTAGATTACGATAAAATTAAGAGTGGTGTGGGAGTTCCTACCTATATTGATCAAAGTGTTACGAAATCAAATCGTCCAGGCGTTGTACGTGTTAACTTACCAGGTAAAAGTGTTGAAACGATTAAACCGGAGTTTGGAAAGCGTGCATATTATAGTACAAGAGGCGATGATATGCATACAACGTTAGAGACACCATTCTTTGATTTAACAAAGGGAACAAATGCAAAATTCGATTATAAAGCAAATTATGAGTTAGAAGCAGAGTGCGATTTCGTCGAAGTACATGCAGTAACAGAAGATGGAACGAAGACGTTAATTGATAGACTTGGAGAAAAAGTAGTCCAAGGAGATAAAGATACAACAGATGGGAAATGGATTGATAAATCATATGATTTAAGTCAATTTAAAGGCACAAAAGTGAAACTACAATTCGACTATATTACAGATCCGGCTGTAACATATAAAGGTTTTGCGATGGATAATGTAAATGTAACTGTTGATGGACAAGTTGTATTTTCTGATGATGCAGAAGGACAGTCTAAAATGAATTTAAATGGTTTTGTTGTTTCTGATGGGACAGAGAAGAAAGCTCATTACTACTACTTAGAATGGAGAAACTATGCGGGATCAGATAATGGATTAAAAGCAGGAAAAGGTCCAGTGTATAATACAGGTCTTGTCGTTTGGTATGCAGATGATAGTTTTAAAGATAACTGGGTTGGGATGCATCCAGGTGAAGGATTCCTTGGTGTTGTTGACTCTCATCCAGAAGCGCTAGTTGGTAATTTAAACGGGAAACCAGCATACGGTAATACGGGCATGCAAATTGCAGATGCTGCATTTTCATTTGATAAAACACCAGCATGGAGTGTAAATTCATTAACACGTGGTCAGTTTAACTATTCTGGATTACAAGGTGTTACAACTTTTGATGATTCAAAAGTATATAGTAACAAGCAAATTGCAGACGCAGGAAGAAAAGTTCCAAACCTTGGACTTAAATTCCAAGTTGTTGGACAGGCAGAAGATAAATCGGCAGGTGCTGTTTGGATTAAACGTTAATAACATAAAAGCACATTCTTCATATGAAGAGTGTGCTTTTTAATTTGTACAGTAAGTTATTATTTTAGTTTATGTAATACAAGTTTTTATTCATGTGTAGTGTATCAAATTATGTGGGGAAAGGAAATATTTCCGAGGAAATTGTCGAAGTATCGTCAGTATTTATAAACTTTCTGTTTAAAAGAAGAGATGTATTATTGCCTTTACGGCTCAATTTATTTACATTGTTATTTGGTTATACACAAAAGTAATATATTCGGCAGTAAAAGAGCGCTATTGGATAGTGTTCTTTTTGTAGATAGAAAGGAGTTGAGTTAAATGAAAGAAATAATTGAATGTCCACAGTGTGAAGGAGAGATTACTGCGCAACATATTATTGATCTCCCGCATCCTTTTGCATTCAGATGTCCACACTGCAAGGTGAGGTTAAAAGAAATGAGAATCACACCGTGCTTAATATTAGCAGCAATTTGTATCATTCCACTGTTTATTATAATTGGAGAGAGTATTAAGGAATTACTAGTAAAATATTTTTCTATTATAGATGATGTACCAACTGTACTTATTTTCTTCTTATTTTGTTATCCATTGTATTATTTCTATGAAAAATATAATGCTATATTGTTTATTAAATACGGCTTATTGAAAGTTAAAAGTTGAATTGAATAGGAGATTATCATAATGCTTTGGAAAATATATTTAGTTATTGTAGCAATGTTAGCTATTATTTCGTTAGTAAGGGGCATGTTTCAAACACCAATTCAAAAGTTTGACTTTGTAGTTTCTATTATTACGTGGATAGGGCTCTTTGGTTTTGTATTTGATATACAAATATTAACCTCAATTGTTTGGAAATGTATCTTCTTGTTTAGCGTCATTTGGACTTTAACTGCAGTTTTTGTTTTTCGTTTATATGAAGAGCGAGATGAGCCGTTACCTTTTATATTTAAAGTAATTGGAATTATTCCAACGCTTCCATTATATTACGGATTATATCAATATGCATTTTAAAAAAGACAACGATGGATTATCCCATCATTGTCTTTTTTACTTTGCTTCTTACATAAATCATCCCAGCAAATGTTAATAAAAATGCTGTCCCGATAATGAAGCTGATGCTAGGTGATGCTCCGATTGCGCCGACTGTAAAGGAGCCAGCAACAACTCCTAATGAGAAGAAGGCATAAAATAATCCGAATGCCTTTCCGCGATTATCGTCTGTAGTATTTTCAACGAGTAAAGCGTTAATAGACGGGAAGAGGATTGCGAATCCAATTCCATAAATCATCATTACGATAAAGAGCATACCTTTTGTAGCAAATAATCCGAGTAAAGATAATGCGAATGCCATAACTGCAATTCCGATTAGCATTAGTTTCGAACGATTAAATCGATCGTAAATACGATTTGTTGGAAGCAAGAAGAAGAGGATAGCAGTTATACCAAATACACTTAACATCATGCCTGTTGTGGATGCTTTAAGCGCTAATGCCTCAACTTTTACTGGTAACATATAAGTGACAATTCCTTGTGAAAACATTAATGTGAAAGCACCAATATATGCTTGTAATAACGGTTCTGATTTTAAAAGTTCAACCATATCTTCTTTGTTCATCATTTGCGTTCTTGATGTATCTTTTCTTGATACGTTATTTGGTAAGAAGAATAGAGATACGATCGTACCAAGAGCCATTAAAATAGAAATAGTAATGAAGACCCATTCTACGCCAGCTGTTGCTTTCATAATACCGCTGAAAGCAGGTCCTACGATTGCCGCTGTTCCAACAGCAGCACCAGATAGAGCCATTGCTTTTCCTTGTTTTTTTGCAGTTGTTTGTTTTGATAAAAATGTAAAGGCAGCAGGAATTAAAAAGCCATCACTAAATCCATGCATAAAGCGAACAACTAATAGTTGTTCACCACTTTGAACAACGGTGTATAACAAGACTATGAAACTCGTAATTCCCATGCTTATATAAAGGATTTTTTTTGCACCAAATTTATCGACAGCTGCTCCAGCAATAATATTACCGATCATATTAGCGAATGAGTACATACCGACAACTAGCCCGATAATAAGAGGGGTTCCTCCAAGGCTTTGAGCGAAAGTACTCATAATAGGTAATTGTGAAAATGTATCTAAAAATGCCACGATAACGATAAAGTAAATAAAATATTTCAAGCGATATTCACCTCTCCTATGCTATTATGGCATAATGCTAATTTCACCTGCAATGAAATTGAATTAACAGATGTGGAAAAAAGTACAAAGTGACAAAATATTGAACGTTATTTGTAAAAAATTAGTAGAGATGCGATTGTTTTTTTGAAATATATGGATAGAAGTATTATAATAGAATTGTAAACTTCACCAGGTTAAGTATATACATAGAGAGGGATGTATAAAATGAAAGCACTACTTTGGCATAATCAACGTGATGTACGAGTAGAAGAAGTACCAGAACCAACAGTAAAACCAGGAACAGTGAAAATCAAAGTTAAATGGTGTGGTATTTGTGGGACAGACTTGCATGAATATTTAGCAGGGCCTATTTTTATTCCAACAGAAGAACATCCATTAACACATGTGAAAGCACCTGTTATTTTAGGTCATGAGTTTAGTGGTGAGGTAATAGAGATTGGTGAAGGAGTTACATCTCATAAAGTGGGAGACCGCGTTGTTGTAGAACCAATTTATTCTTGTGGTAAATGTGAAGCTTGTAAACATGGACATTACAATGTTTGTGAACAACTTGTTTTCCACGGTCTTGGCGGAGAAGGCGGCGGTTTCTCTGAATATACAGTAGTACCAGAAGATATGGTTCATCACATTCCAGATGAAATGACGTATGAACAAGGTGCGCTTGTAGAACCAGCAGCAGTAGCAGTTCATGCAGTACGTCAAAGTAAATTAAAAGAAGGGGAAGCTGTAGCAGTATTTGGTTGCGGTCCAATTGGACTTCTTGTTATCCAAGCAGCTAAAGCAGCAGGAGCGACTCCTGTTATTGCAGTTGAACTTTCTAAAGAACGTCAAGAGTTAGCGAAATTAGCAGGTGCGGATTATGTATTAAATCCAGCAACTCAAGATGTGTTAGCTGAAATTCGTAACTTAACAAATGGTTTAGGTGTAAATGTTAGCTTTGAAGTAACAGGTGTTGAAATTGTACTACGACAAGCGATTGAAAGTACAAGCTTCGAAGGACAAACTGTAATTGTTAGCGTATGGGAAAAAGACGCAACAATTACTCCAAATAACTTAGTATTAAAAGAAAAAGAAGTTATTGGTATTTTAGGATACCGTCACATCTTCCCAGCTGTTATTAAATTAATTAGCTCTGGTCAAATTCAAGCAGAGAAATTAATTACGAAAAAAATTACAGTCGATCAAGTTGTTGAAGAAGGATTTGAAGCACTTGTAAAAGATAAAACACAAGTGAAAATTCTTGTTTCACCTAAATAAGATAGAATCGAATAGAGTAGCCCTTTTCTAGAAATAGAAGAGGGCTACTTTTTTTCTATACTGAAAGGTGATAGACTTTCCTTTGACTAAATGTATTTTTGTTTGGAAGGGAGAATCTAATGCTTTCATTTTTGTTAACTTTAAAGCGAATGTTAAGAGCCTGTTTACGAGCGTGGAAAGATAAAGAATTTCAAGTATTATTCGTATTAACAATTTTGACTTTAATATCGGGTACGATTTTTTATAGTACAGTTGAAGAATTACGTCCTATTGACGCTTTATATTTTAGTGTGGTCACGTTGACGACTGTCGGTGATGGGAATTTTAGTCCGCAAACTGATTTCGGAAAGATATTTACAATCTTATACATATTTATTGGGATTGGATTAGTGTTTGGATTTATTCATAAGTTAGCAGTTAATGTACAATTGCCAAGTATATTATCGAATAGAAAAAAAGAGTAAAGCGTTCAGATGCTTTACTCTTTTTTTACATTAGTTTAGACAAGCCTTAATAATAGTTTATTAAAATGAAAGTGTATTCATTCATTATATTCACTGTGTATAAAGTTATAATGATATGAACATTTGAATATTTTAATTTATTGATAGAAATTTCGTGAAAGGTGGGATATTCTAGTCATAGGTTAACCGGACGACATCATAGGATCCTAACAAAATGTTTACAATAATTCAATTATAAAATGGAGGATTTTATATGAAAAAGAAAGTACTTGCTTTAGCGGCAGCTATTACATTAGTTGCTCCATTACAAAGTGTTGCATTTGCTCATGAAAATGATGGGGGACAGAGATTTGGAGTTATTCCGCGCTGGTCTGCTGAAGATAAACATAAAGAAGGCGTGAATTCTCATTTATGGATTGTAAACCGTGCAATTGATATTATGTCTCGTAATACAACACTTGTAAAACAAGATCGAGTTGCACTATTAAATGAATGGCGTACGGAGTTAGAGAACGGTATTTATGCTGCTGACTATGAAAATCCTTATTATGATAATAGCACATTCGCTTCACATTTCTATGACCCTGACAATGGGAAAACTTATATTCCGTATGCAAAGCAGGCAAAGGAAACTGGAGCTAAGTATTTTAAATTAGCTGGTGAGTCTTACAAAAATAAAGATATGAAACAAGCATTCTTCTATTTAGGATTATCTCTTCATTATCTAGGGGATGTAAACCAACCGATGCATGCAGCAAACTTTACGAACCTTTCGTATCCACAAGGGTTCCATTCTAAATATGAAAACTTTGTAGATACGATAAAAGATAACTATAAAGTAACGGATGGAAATGGATATTGGAACTGGAAAGGTACGAATCCAGAAGATTGGATTCATGGAGCGGCAGTAGTTGCGAAACAAGATTACGCTGGCATTGTAAATGATAATACGAAAGATTGGTTCGTGAGAGCTGCTGTATCACAAGAATATGCAGATAAATGGCGCGCTGAAGTTACACCAATGACAGGTAAGCGTTTAATGGATGCACAACGTGTTACTGCTGGATATATTCAGCTTTGGTTTGATACGTACGGAAATCGTTAAGTATTTAAAAAAGGTCAAATCTCAGAATAGAGTATTTGGCCTTTTTATCACTATACAATACATGGAGGTATGAAACGTGAAAGGTAAATTGCTAAAAGGTGTACTTAGCTTAGGTGTTGGTTTAGGAGCTTTATATAGCGGAACGTCAGCTCAAGCAGAAGCGTCTACAAATCAAAACGATACATTAAAAGTGATGACGCATAATGTATATATGCTATCAACAAACTTATATCCGAACTGGGGACAAACTGAGCGTGCTGATTTAATCGGGGCGGCAGATTATATAAAGAATCAAGACGTAGTTATATTAAATGAAGTGTTTGATAATAGCGCATCAGATCGTTTATTAGGGAATTTGAAGAAAGAATATCCAAATCAAACAGCAGTATTAGGTCGTAGTAGTGGAAGTGAATGGGATAAAACGTTAGGAAACTATTCATCTTCAACTCCTGAAGATGGTGGCGTTGCGATTGTGAGCAAATGGCCAATCGCTGAAAAGATTCAATATGTATTTGCAAAAGGATGCGGGCCAGATAATTTATCGAATAAAGGATTTGTATACACGAAAATTAAGAAAAATGATCGCTTTGTTCATGTAATTGGTACGCATTTGCAAGCGGAAGATAGTATGTGCGGAAAAACTTCACCTGCATCTGTACGTACAGACCAATTAAAAGAAATTCAAGACTTTATTAAAAATAAAAATATACCAAATAATGAGTATGTGTTAATTGGTGGTGATATGAACGTAAATAAAATAAATGCAGAGAACAAGAATGACTCAGAGTATGCATCTATGTTTAAAACATTGAACGCTTCTGTACCATCTTATACTGGACATACAGCGACTTGGGACGCAACGACAAACAGTATTGCAAAATATAATTTCCCTGATAGTCCTGCTGAGTATTTAGATTATATTATTGCAAGTAAAGACCATGCGAACCCATCGTATATAGAGAATAAGGTGTTACAGCCGCAATCTCCACAATGGACTGTTACATCATGGTTCCAAAAATATACGTATAATGATTACTCTGATCATTATCCAGTAGAGGCGACTATTTCTATGAAGTAGTTTCAAAAAGTTTCTTCGTAAAGAAGAAACTTTTTTTATTTGCAAACAGGAAAATCACACTTTCTTTCCAATATGTATAAGACATATTGAGAAGAGGAGAGAAAAATGTGGATCGAGGAATTTTTAAAGAAGTTCCATTACCGTGTGCATTTTTGGATGAAGTAGCTTTAGATAGAAATATTCAATCGATTATAGAGTTAAGTGGAAATAAAAAGATTCGTATAGCGAGTAAATCGTTACGCTCTGTTCCGATTATGCAAAAGATACTAGCTGCAAATGATCGATTTCAAGGTATTATGTGCTTTTCACCTAGAGAGATTTTATTTTTAATAGAACAAGGATTTAATGATTTATTGCTTGGATATCCTGCTTACGATGAAAGAGCTCTGTATGAAATTAGTTTGTTAACAAAGAAAGGTTTCATTATAACTTGTATGGTGGATTGTGAAGAGCATATTGTGTATTTAGAAAACATTGCTGAGAAATCCAAAGGATGTTTTCGTGTTTGTTTGGATATTGATATGAGTAGTCGTTTCTTTCAATTTCATTTTGGTGTACAAAGGTCCCCAGTAAAAAATGTGCAGGATGCGTTGAAAGTAGTAGAAAAGGTGAGAAGGTCATCATATTTAATGTTAGATGGTGTGATGGGTTATGAAGCTCAAATTGCCGGGGTGGGCGATTATATACCGAATCAATGGTTGAAAAGTAAAGTGATTTCGTATTTAAAGCAGAAATCAGTGCTAGAAGTTAAAGAAAGAAGAGAACATATTGTAAAAGCAATACAAAACATTGGTATTGAGCTAAGGTTTGTAAATGGAGGCGGAACAGGAAGCATAAAAACAACCGAGAAAGATAATTCAGTTTCAGAGATTACAATAGGTTCTGCTTTTTATTCTCCGAAGCTGTTTGATTATTATAAAGAGGTGAAATTTCATCCAGCGGTCGGATTTGCCTTACCAGTTGTGCGTAAACCAGTCCCGTTTATTTACACTTGCCTAGGTGGTGGATATATTGCTTCAGGAGCAGTTGGAAAAGATAAAGAGCCTGAAGTTTGGAGACCGAAGGGTGCAAAATTATTAGCTTTAGAAGGTGCTGGCGAGGTACAAACGCCAATTTTTTATAACGGCGAGGAACGAGTGGATATAGGAGAGACCATTTTGTTTCGTCATAGTAAGGCTGGTGAATTATGTGAACGCTTTCCTTTTTTGTATCGTGTTAAAAAAGGAGAGATTGTCGGGGAGTATTCAACATATCGGGGGGATGGCCAATGCTTTCTATAAAGGGACAAAAGTGGAGAAATTGGACAGGGAATGTAGAAGGAACGCCGCATTATACGATGTATCCAGAAAGTATACAAGATGTAGTAGAAGTTGTGGGGCTTGCGCGAAAAAAGGGAAAGAAAATTCGTGTTGTCGGTTCAGGACACTCGTTTACCCCCCTTGTGCAAACGGAAGAAGTTTTAGTTTCTTTAGATGAATTGAAGGGTATTGTGAATATTGATGCAGAGAAGATGGTTGCTGAAGTATGGGCAGGAACAAAGTTATATGATTTAGGGAAGTTACTTGAGGAAAAAGGTTATGCGCAAGAAAATTTAGGGGATATTGATTCGCAATCTATTGCAGGAGCGATTAGTACGGGGACTCATGGAACGGGTATTACCTTTGGGAGTTTATCAACACAAGTTATAGAGATTACGGCAGTTCTATCTAATGGTGAGAGTATAGTTTGTTCGGAAGCTGAGAACGTAGAATATTGGAGAGCGTTTCAGTTGTCACTTGGAATGTTAGGTATCATTGTAAAGATAAAATTGAAGGTTATTCCAGCGTATTCACTCGTTTATGAAAGTGAAAAACAGTCATTATCCACTGTAATGAACAAACTAGAAGAATATAAGAAGCATCGTCATTTTGAATTTTTCGTTTTTCCTTATTCTGATGAAGTACAAGTGAAACTTACGAACGAAACAACGAATAAAGGCAGTGATTTGAAATGGCATAAACTAAAGGTGGAGTTACTTGAAAATAGGATGTTCTCTTTACTATCTAAAGGATGTAAATGGTTTCCTTCTATAAGTAAAGGCGTGAGTCGGTTATCAGCTAAAGCTGTACCAAACACAAAAATAATTGGCCCGAGCTATGAAGTATTTGCTACATCACGTACGGTGCCATTTTATGAAATGGAGTATAGCATTCCTTCAAAGTATATGAGGACGGTTGTAGAAGAAATCTCAAATCTTATTGAAAAGAAAAAGTATAAGGTGCACTTCCCAATCGAATGCCGCTATGTGAAAGGGGATGATATATGGCTTAGTCCGGCCTATGGAAGAGATTCAGCATATATCGCTGTTCATATGTATAAAGGTATGAAATATGCTGCTTACTTTGGCGAAGTGGAAAAGATTTTTCTGAAGTATGAAGGGCGTCCACATTGGGGGAAAATGCATACATTATCGTATGAACAATTACAATATATATATCCAGAGTTTCATTCGTTTTTACAGGTGAGGAAATCTCTAGATGAACTTGGAATGTTTTTTAATCCTTATGCGGAGAAGTTATTTATCCCGCTATTTGTCAGGCAGTAAGACCCCTACCTCAAAATTCAGTGGAAGCAAAGAAGTTAGGTGAGGGCTAATTAAAGTTTCACATTATGTATATGAAAAAGGTGACAAATAATTATTTGTCACCTTTTTTTAGTGTAATTGCATTTCTTGTATGACTAATATGTTCATAAAATAGTAGTTTATCACGGCTAAATACATGCAGTAAAACATGAATAATAAATAGGCCGTTAATGATGAATAGGAATAATAATGTAACGAGTAATACTAAAGGCTCTGTGTGATTTAAAATAGAGCTACTAGAAAGAATATAATTGATTCCACCTAATGCAAAATAAAATATACCGTAACGAATAAATAGTTCTTTTAATGTAATACGATTTGATTTTCCTTTCACGTGAATGCGAAGCAATGCTTTCCCAATTGTTTTTCCGTTAGTAAAGTATGGAATAATAATAAAGTAAATAAGGATTGAACACGTAATGAAAATGAGTTCATACATATTGGTGTAAGATTGCATATTAGAAACGAAGAAAGAATTTCCTTTGTTTTTAACGACGGGTACGACGATAGATAAGAAAATCCAATCAATTTGCATCGCGATAAGGCGACGAATGAATCCGACTGGTTTCGTTTCCAAATCAATATGACTATCTAACTCGTTTGTCTTCGGAAGGAAGTACGTAAATATTGGTGCAATGATAAAACCAATTACGCCACCTAATGTATTTAAAAACAAATCATCGATATCAAATAATCGGTATGCACAATTGTATATACCGTATAATCCAGTCACTTGTGTTAGCTCGAAAAATAGTGAAAGGAAAAAGGAAATGCAAATTGTTTGTAAGAAACTACGTCGGAAATAATAACGTAAGTAAATACCGAATGGAACAGTTAATAGAACGTTAAAGGCAACTTGTAAAAACGCAGACTCTTTTAATAAGTAGAAATAAGTAGCTGGTTTCGTTAAAACTGCCGATGTATGACTACTAATCTCTTGTATGAAATAAAATGGTGCGAGTTGCATGTGTTGTGTATTAGCCGGTTGTAGGCTACAAGTATCAAACGTTTGTGGCAACGGCAAAATAACAAGAAAATAGGCATTTAATAAGTAAAGTAATAATGAGTATAAAATAAATGAGCGCCATTTATTTAAATAACCGTATTTTCGATAATTAAATATTAAAAAAGGGATTAAAAGAAACATTGCTAAAAAAGGAAATAAAATAAATGCTGTTTTCACTGGAAATAAATATGCAGTCAAAGTAAAACTCCTTTCAATAAAAATTCGTTTATCATTATAGCGCTAAAAATATTTAAATACAAAGTTAAAACCTTTCGAAATAGAAAAAATTACTAATTTGATAGGGATTAAGTTATAATAAATTTAATATAAGGATATTGTGATTATATAAGTTGAGAGAGGGTACAAGAGATGCGATATGAACTTTTTTCTGTAAGTGGGGATCATATTACGACTTTTGAAAGTGCATGGCGTTTTCAGGAGGGAGAACAGATTTTTGTTCATGATGATCAAACAAAACGAAACTTTATTATTATTCGGCTGACGCATGATGTATTTCAACAAAATAAACATGTTATTCGTTTGTATTGTCAAGAGAAGAAAGTGTATGCATAAGAGAAGCCCTCTTACAGTATGAAAAGTAAGAGGGTCCTTATCTCGTTATTTGTGAACAGCCCAATTGATGAGGGCTGATTAATTTAACTTTATCATTTTGGCCCTCGTAAGGAATAAAAAGAGAAGGATTAATGCACATAGGTAGCATTTGATTTGGAAGAAAGGATATAGCCTTGTATTTTGTGCTTCAAAGTTTCATTGCCTTCTTTTTGAGAAAGCCATGTATGGTAATCTTGTTGTGTTTTCCATAACATACGAATCATATACTCTGCCTTATCATTTGTACGATGAACAGGTGAAAACTCTATGTTAATACAACCGTTCGTTCCGGGGGAAGGATAATATTGTTTAAGCCCATAAAGTAGCTCATTTTCATATTCGTACTTAATGTGAATGAGTTTAGTAACTATAAACATATAAACACCTCTTTTACGATAATAGTAGGAAAGATAGAATTACTGTAATAGTGAACTTGATAAATATTATACTATTCTGAAAATTATAAGTAAATAATAGGTTTTAACTTAATAAAGGTATAAAAAAGCGAGTCATTCTATTACACTAGATGACTCGCTTTTAATTTGTAAGTTTTACTTTATAAGAAAATAAGAGTAAGTACACCTACGATAATACAATAGAAAGAGAAATATTTTAAATTTCCTTTTGCCATAATGTTCATAAACCATTTTAGTGAAATATACGTCATGATAAATGTTGCGATGAATGCAACGACATATGGTACGAATAATGTGTCTAGATTTGGGTCATTTGCAATGTCTGTAAT
This sequence comes from Bacillus cereus group sp. BceL291, assembly GCF_051776705.1. Taxonomy (NCBI): domain Bacteria; kingdom Bacillati; phylum Bacillota; class Bacilli; order Caryophanales; family Bacillaceae; genus Bacillus; species Bacillus cereus group sp. BceL291. Next base: position 60,176 of record NZ_JBPWAP010000013.1, read on the forward strand.
GCTTAACAATAAGCCACCTAAGCTAACAGGAATGTATAGTAAGAATGAGAAGCGAAGAGCTGTTTCTTGCTTCATACCAAGTAACATTGCTGCTACGATTGTGGCACCAGATCGGCTTATTCCGGGAATCAGTGCGCAAGCTTGTGCTAATCCGACGATGATTGCATCTTTCATAGAAAGGTCGCCATCATTTTTACGACCGCGTAAATTTCTAATAATCCAAAGGCCGACAGCAGTAATAAGAAGGGAAACCCCAACCATCTTCACACCTTTTAAGTACTGATCGATGTAATCTTTAAATAAAACACCAATAACACCTGCTGGAATGGTTGCAATAACAAGATAAATAATAAAGAAGAAATCTGATTTTGCGTCTTCTGCTCTTGTAAATATATAAGAGAGACCATTCTTTGTTAGACGAATTAAATCATTTCTATAAATAAGTAATACAGCTAATAATGAAGCTGAATTAACAAGTAGTTCGAAGCTAAACCCTTCTATTTTTAGTCCTAGCAAATGTTGTGCTAAAACGAGATGACCACTTGAAGAAATCGGAATTGGTTCTGTTAGTCCTTGGAACAGACCGAGAATTAAATATTTTAAAACGTAGTAAAATTGTTCCATAATAACCTCCTTGTTTATTAGTTGAAAGAAACAACTTTTCCATTATAACAAAGATATGGATGAATATTGAAAAGAAATAAATATTCAAAATAAAATAAAAATCCCTTATAGCAGTATAAGGGATTCTTAATTTTAATTAAGAAGTCACTGTTCCTTGAAGACTTTTAGATAATTGAACATCGACTTTTTCAGCATCATGAATATGATTCATAATAGTAGTATTTAATTTTTGGAACATTTGTTGTGTGTTAGCAAATTCTCGTAATATGTCATCATTACAAGACTTTTGGTTTTCGATAGCCTTAATAACATTTGTAGCACCATTTTGTAACGTTTGAATCATAACTAAAATATTTTCAATTCTAGCATTTGTATCGGCGCTCATTTCTACACCTTCATCGACTAAATGTAAATTATCTTTTGTGTTATCATATGCTTTTTCAATTTCTTCTTGAATTTTTTTCGTTAAGTTGCCGATGTTTTTTGTACTTTCTGCTGTACTTTCCGCTAGTTTTCTTACTTCATTGGCAACGACAGCGAATCCTTTACCGTGCTCTCCAGCACGCGCGGCTTCAATACTCGCATTTAATGCAAGTAAATTTGTTTGTGCTGCAATGTTTTGAATGACTTCTACAATTTGCTCGATTTCCTTTGAGCGTTCGCTTAGATGATTCATACTATTAGACGTGCGTTGAGATTGTTCACCTAATTTATTAATTACAATAAGTAAGCGGTGAACGGATTCTTTTCCTTCATTAGAGCAGTCAATAATTTCTGCAATAGACTGAATTAAGCTTTGTTCCTTTTGTAACATTTCATTATTTAACTCATTGGAATGTGTCGTACGTGTTGAAACATTTTCGAAACATGAACTTAACTGTTGAACTAAATTTTGAAGTGTATTGTGTTGGTTATTTACAAGTTGATGCTCTTGTACAACGCTTTGTACACGATCGTGGATAGTAGAAATAGTCTCTTGCTTTTCAATATCTTTTTGTTTTAATTCTGCTTCTAATTCTTGTATACGCTCTTCTAATTGAGCAATTGTATGTTGGAGTGATTTTTTTTGAGTAAACATGTATTTATTTCAACCGCCTTCGAAAGTTATATTTTCTCTATATTTGGATTTTAGCATCTTTTGTATTTTTTAAATATAGGAATTGTTAAATATTTAAGAATCTATTACATTTTATTCATAATTCTCTTTTTTTCGTCACGAAAAATAAACTGTATTTAATCGTTTTGTAAACAAACTGTAAAATAAATCATGTATAACTGTATAAGAAGGGAGTCGGATTATGAACTATTTTAAGCGAATCAGCTGTCTAGTATTAGCAGGAATTATCGGTCTTTCTAGTACAGTCGCTGTTAAAGCAGAGTCAAACGACGAGAAACTTAACAACATGCAACAGCAATTGCAACAAAACGATGCAGAAATGCAAAAGAAAGAGCAAGAGAAGCAAGCTGTTAGTAAAGAAATTAAAGGTATCGAAAACGAACTACATAATTTAAATAATACAATTGCAAAAAATAAAGAGGATCAAGCTGCTATTCAACGTAAAATCGATGAAACACATAAGCAGATTGAGCAAAAAAAGCAAGAAATTGTCGTTTTGGAGGATAAAGTCCTTGCTCGTAAAGATATTATGAGAAAACGTATGGTTTCTGTTCAAAACAGTTCAAATACAAGTTTAGTAGTAGAAGTTGTAGTAGAATCAAAAAACTTTGCAGACTTCTTACAACGTATGAACGCAGTTTCTACTATTCTAGAAGCTGATAAAGAAATTTTACGTCTACAAGAACAAGATCTTCGTCAAATTGAAGAAGATAAGAAAACAATTGACGAAAAAGAAGCATCTTTAGTAGTAGACAAACAAAAATTAGCAAAAGCGCAAGCTGAACTGCAAGATAACTTGAAAAAGCGTCAAGATAACTTACAAACAGTTCAAGCTAAATATAATGAAGTTGCAAGTCAACTTAATTTAGCAGCGGAAGAAAAAGCTAAAATTGAATCAAATATGAAGACAGTACAAGAAACGATTGCTCGTGAGCAAGAAGCAGCAAGAATCGCAGCGGAAGAGCGTGCAAAAGCAGAAGCAGCTGCAAAAGCAGAGCAAGAAGCTTTAGCGAAAGCACAAGCAGAAATTGCTGAAAAGCAAAAGCAGGAAAAAGCTAGTAAACCAGCTGAACCAGTTGCTAATAATAATTCGAAGGTAGAACCTGCAAAACCTGAACCAATTTCTAAGCCAACTGCTGGTGGGAAAGAAATTTATGTAGAAGCTACAGCTTATACAGCTGATCCAGGGGAAAATGGTTATGCACCAGGTCAACAAGTATTTTCTGCATGGGGACACTATAACTTAACTGCAAACCCAGGAATGAAATTAATTGCTGTAGATCCAAATGTTATTCCATTAGGTAAGACTGTAAATGTTGAAGGGTATGGAGTCGCAATTGCAGCAGATACTGGTGGAGCGATTAAAGGTAACAGAATTGATGTGTTAATGCCTGATAAAGGGTCTTCTAGTCAATGGGGAAGAAAAATCGTTAAAGTTACAATTTTAAACTAACACGTAATCCAACTTTACAATACGTAGAGTTGGATTTTTTTATAATAATAATGTTAAGTTGAGTTTACATTTTGTTAAGGATAGCATACAATAATGGTGAGAGGTGGTAAATTTGGCCATTTTAAACAGAGTAAAAGAATTAAGAGCTCGTTTTAATTTTACGCAAAGTGTATTAGCAGAAAAGGTTGGAGTAACGAGACAAACAATTGCTGCAATTGAAAAAGGGGATTACGTTCCTTCATTGTTATTAGCACTTACGATTTGTGATGTGTTCCAGTTAAAGATGGAAGACGTGTTTGTTTTAAATAAGGAGGGGGAAGAGGATGAATAGAATTGTTTTTTCTTATATCATAAACGTGCTTTATACTGCTTTAGCATGCTGGACATTTGTTGAATTTTATAGTGTTATTACAGAGTTAGCACATATAATTAAAAACGAGAAATTCCCATTTGAAGTATGGTTTAATGGAGTACCATTCATTTTATTATTTATTGGAGCAATTATAGTTACAATTTTTTATAGAATTCAAAAGAAAAAATATAAGAATTTATCTTTTTGGATGTATCCATTATTATTTCCACTAGAAGATGAACGTGAAAAAGCGATTACGGATAAAGCTTGTAGAACAACATTTGTATCGTTATGGTTTGTGTTACCTTGTGCAGTTGGATTTTTAACTTTTTCGCCTATTATTAATGAATATCTTCCTGGATACCCATTATATATTCTATTTTCTATTTTCTTTATTCAAATGACAGTATTTCACGTATCACTATACAGAAATAAATTAGCTTAAAAAGAAACCTTCTTGCACCGGCAAGAAGGTTTCTTTTTAAGCTAATACTTGTACATATAGCGATATTATTTTATCATTTTATATAGAGTAAGATTTTGTAAGGGAAAGGAACTGTGTATGAATAAGCAAAGAATTTATAGTATAGTAGCAATTCTGCTATTTGTTGTAGGTGGCGTGTTAATTGGAAAGCCATTTTATGATGGATATCAGGCTGAAAAGAAACAGACTGAAAATGTGCAGGCTGTTCAAAAGATGGATTATGAAAAGCATGAGACGGAATTTGTAGATGCTTCCAAAATTAATCAACCAGACTTGGCGGAAGTAGCGAATGCATCATTAGATAAGAAACAAGTAATTGGTCGTATTTCGATTCCAAGTGTTTCAGTAGAACTGCCTGTTTTAAAAGCTTCTACTGAAAAAAACTTATTATCAGGTGCAGCGACAGTAAAAGAGAATCAAGTTATGGGAAAACGAAATTACGCATTAGCAGGACATAATATGTCTAAAAAAGGTGTTTTATTTAGTGATATAGCTTCTTTGAAAAAAGGCGATAAAATTTATTTGTATGACAATGAAAATGAATATGAGTATGCGGTTACTGGTGTATCTGAAGTGACTCTTGATAAGTGGGAAGTTGTAGAGGATCATGGGAAAGATGAGATAACGCTTATTACATGTGTATCTGTAAAGGACAATTCTAAGCGTTATGTTGTTGCTGGTGATTTAGTAGGAACGAAGGCGAAGAAGTAAAAAAGAAGGGGAACTCTTTAAAGAGTTCCCCTTCTTTTTTACTAATGTTGAGAAATAATAGAATATTTCGGTTTGTATTTAATTATTCTTCTATTTATGTATAATAAATTTAGAATTCTATATTTTGGGAGGAACAAGAGTGAGACAACAGGTGAAGAAACTTCTTTTAACAACGAGTATAGCGTTATTGGTAGCTCCAATTTCAGCTTATGCGCATCCAGGGCGTACAGATGCTAATGGCGGACATACGTGTCGTACAAATTGTGAGAAGTGGGGATTACAGTACGGGGAATATCATTATCACAATAAACCAGCTTCTAGTAGTGGCGCAGCGAGCCCAGCTCCTAGTCAGAATAATAATAGTGTTGTAGAAGCTGAGAGACAAGCAGAAGCACAGCGCAATACTGAGGCTGAAAAACAACGTGCTGCAGAAGCACAGCGTAAAGCTGAAGAAGAGAGACAACGTGTAGCCGAGGAACAAAGAAAAGCTGAAGAGGCACGTAAGCAAGAGGAAGCGCAGCGCCAAGCTGATATGGAAAAAGGTCAACTTGAAGGTCAAAAGAATGGAGAAACTGATTTTAAAGCAGGAAAAAATGATGCAGAAGTGCATGTAGCTGGAAAATCTGATGCATATAAACAAGCGTTTAAAGCGACTTATGTAGCCGCATGGTCTTTAGAAGAGCAGAAGAAAACGCATTTTGAAAAAGGAAAAGAACAAGGTTTAGCACAAGAGACAATGGACGATAGTCAAGTTGCTCCAGAGTTTAAGGTAAACTTTGCAGACGGATTCAAAGTAGGGAATAAAGAAAGAACAGAAAAAATTGAAAAAGAGCAAGCTAAATTAGGGGAAAAGACAGGGAAAGAACTAGCTGAAAAGAATCCTGGAAATAGAGAGAAAGAAGTATACGTGAAGGCATATGAAACAGCGTATGAAAAAGGCTATAAGTCTACAAAAAAGGCGGTAGAAAAGGCTGGCTATAAGTATGCATTTGAAAACTATGATTTAAAAGTTCCTGCTAAGTATGAACGAAATGAATTGTTAAAGAAATGGTTTACTGAAGGATTTAAATCGAATAAAAAAGCAGCGGAAATTCGAGAAGAAGGGTATAAAAAAGGAGACAGCTGGTTCTCATTCTTCTATAAGAGTTTCGTACCAAGTGAATATAAAGAACATAAAGAGCTGTACGAACAAGCAATAGAAAAAGGTAAAACAGCATAAAAAAGATGAGGAGAAATTCCTCATCTTTTTTAATCCATCCATTTCACTAATTTCTTAGAAATTAATAATAAAACACAGCCTAATACAATTGCTACAGCGCCAATAACTGTGAATACTTCAGCGTATCCAAGTGAAGTTGTGAAGCTTGCAAGTTGTCCGCCTAAAATGTTGGCGATACCTGAACTTGCTAGCCATACACCCATTAATAAAGATGCTAATTTTACCGGAGCAAGCGCACTAACCATTGATAGTCCGACAGGTGATAAGAATAGCTCACCTAACGTATGGAAAAGATACGTAAAGACGATAAACAGTAAGTTTGCTTTTTCTGTAATGTTATGTTCATCACTACCTGTTTTTAATGTAGCGATAACGAGAATGATATAACCGATACCGAGTAAGATCATACCAAGTCCCATTTTAGTTGGGATTTTTAAATCACCTTGCTTGCGAGTTGCAAGTTTTGCCCATAATGCAGAAATGACTGGAGCAAGTAAAATAATAAATAATGGATTGACCGATTGGAACCAAGATGTTGGAACTTCCCATCCGAACACAGAACGGTCTACAAATTTGTTTGTATATAATGTTAATGAGCTACCAGCTTGTTCAAAGCCAGCCCAGAAGAAGACAACGAAGCATGTTAAAATGACGATAACTGCGGTACGTTGTTTTTCTTTTTTTGTTAACGGTGTATCTCCTACTGATGGTTGTCCAGCAGCTGTTTGTAAATCGCGAGTTGGTTTTTTACCGATATTACCAAGGAAGCGATTTGATAGTGTTGTAAATAAAATTTGTCCAATAATCATTCCGATTGAAGCGGCTAAGAAACCGTAACGGAATCCGTAATGTACAACGCCATCAACTGTTGTTTTGAATAAATTTTCTGATAAAAATCCGCAAACGAGTGGAGCTAAAAATGATCCGACGTTAATACCCATATAGAAAATGGTAAATGCACTATCACGTTTTGGATCGTTCTCTTCGTATAATTCTCCAACCAGTGTAGAGATGTTCGGTTTGAAGAATCCGTTACCTATAATAATAAGCGCTAATCCGAGGTATAGGCCTAATTGGTTTTGCAAGGCAAATAGTGTAAGGTTACCGATTGCCATTGTTATACCACCAATTGTGATTGCTTTTCGTCTACCTAGAAAACGGTCTGTTAAGTATCCACCAATCATTGGTGTGAAATAACAGGCTCCAGTATAAAATCCGTAAATAGAGAGTGCCCATGCGGGACTAAACCCAAGACCACCGCTTACTAAAGCTGTCGTTAAATATAATGTTAATAATCCTCGTAATCCATAGTAACTAAATCTTTCCCACATTTCTGTAAAGAAGAGTAAGTATAAACCTGGAGGATGTTTCTTTTTTCTTTGTTGTTCTCTTTCTAGTTGTATCGCTGATTCCATGTTATTTTCCTCCTGACACAAACAAAAACAAAGTTAATAATTTTGTACATTTAATATTTTACCTTATTAACTATTATAAGTCAATAAAGGTTGATTTTTCAGAAGAAATTGGAAAAGAGGAATAGCTATAGAATGGGTGTTTCTTTTGTGATAGACTATGGACTATGTTTTCTTTGTAAGGAAGCGGGTTATTGTACTTTTTATATGTGAAATTGATTTCATAAAAGATGAAATTAAAGAAGGAGAAAGAAATGAAATTGTTAGAGAAAAAAGAAATTTTACTTATTAGCCTTATGTTATTCTCTATGTTCTTTGGAGCAGGGAATCTTATATTTCCACCTTTCCTTGGGTATGAAGCAGGAGAACATGTTTGGATTTCATTAGTAGGGTTTATTATATCAGCAACAGGTCTTCCTATATTAGGTGTTATCTCTATTGCAAAAGCAGGAAGTTTTCAAATGTTAGCGGGTAGGGTTCATTCTTCATTTGCAATTATTTTTCCATGTATCGTGTATGTATTTATTGGACCTGGGCTTGGTATACCACGTGCGGGAAGTTTAGCTTTTGAAATGGGGCCAGGTCAGTTATTCCCTGAAGCAGGAAACGGATTATTATTGTTTTACACAGTTATTTTCTTTAGTATTGTTTACTGGTTAAGTTTATCTCCATCTAAATTAATGGGGTTGTTTGGAAAAGTCTTGACGCCGTTATTATTATGTATGATTGCACTCATTTTTATAAAGAGTATGTTTACAACGGTAGGAGATATGAAAGAACCAATAGGGAACTATGGACAAGCTCCTATGTTTCAAGGGTTTTTAGATGGATATTTAACAATGGATGCGTTAGCTGCTTTAATCTTTGGAATTGTTATTGCAAATGCATTACGTGCAAAGGGTATTGAAGATGATAAAGGTTTAGCGAAATATATGAGTATTGCTGGCATTGGGGCAGGATTATTATTATCGATTATTTATGTCATCCTTGGATATGTGGGGGCAATTAGTGGCTCATTAGGAACATTCGATAACGGTGCGAAAGTGTTAGCACAAGTTATGATTACATTATTTGGACAGGGCGGAGTCGTTTTATTAGGTCTTATTTTTACTATCGCGTGTTTATGTGTTTCAATTGGACTTGTTACGTCTTGTAGTCAATTTTTTGCGAGTGCATTTCCGAAAGTATCTTATAAATTGTGGGCATTTATAGTAAGCGTTGTTAGTATGATTTTAGCTAATTTAGGGTTAACGCAAATTTTAAAAGTATCAGTACCAATTCTTGGATTCATTTATCCAATTGCGTTAACGCTTATTATTCTAGGGTTATTCCATCAGTATATTGGAAAGTATGCATACGTATATGCAGTAACTGTTTTGGTTGTAGCGATATTTAGTGCAATTGATATTTTAAATAAAAATGTAATGATGAATCAGTGGACGTCAGCATTAAAATACATTCCGTTTTATACAGAAGGTGTTGGGTGGATTGTTCCAGCTATTGTAGGCATGTGTCTTGGTTTCATCGTTAGCATTGTTCTAAATAAGAATAAATGAGTAAAAAGGTGTTTTCCTATTTTGGGAAGACGCCTTTCTTTTTTTGGAAAAATACTATTGAAAATGAATAGACTAAGAGTATGATAAAGATAATTGGTAATATATAGGTTTAATGAGAGTTACGAATGAGGGGGAGCGTATGAATAAGGATTTGGATAAGAAAATAGAAGCACTCGAAACGGCAATTGAAACAATTCAAGAAGCACTTGCTGAATTAAAAGTGAAGCAAAGGGAAATAGAAGTAGAAAACGCTCAGCAACATGTTAGTAAGAACAAGAAAGAATATATTGAAACGGTAATGGAGGAAAAGCCAAAAGAAGAAATAGTTAAGATAAAAGAGCCTTTGCAAGAACGTCAGGTAAAACAAGTAGATATATCTGCTTTTAAACCAGAGCCATTTAATATTATTAAGTTTTGTCAAACATGGTTACCGCGTGTATTTGTCGGTATTATGTTGCTTGGAGTGATCTGGTTATTTAAAGCAGGGGTAGATGCTGGCTTATTAACACCAGCGATAAGAATTGTGTTTGGTATCGTATTATCTATCGGATTGTATTATATAGGAGATATTCAAATTAAAAGAGAGCGGCAGGCGTTAGGGTTAGTATTAGCTGGAGGAAGTATTACCGGGATTGTTCTAACAACGTTTGCAGCACATTATTTATATGGATTTATTCCGGCAAGTGTCGCGTTTCTCTGTAATATTGCATGGGTTATTTTAGGTATTTATTTAGCGAAAAGATATCAATCGGAATATCTCACTATTTTCGTAGCGGTCGGAGCGTTCTTCGTACCATTCTTGTTAAATAGTACGACTCCTAATCCTTATATTTTCTTTGGATATGAGACAGTATTAACACTTAGTTTATTATGGTATGCGTTGAAAAATCGTTATAAATACTTATATATGATTTCTTACGCTGTTGCTGCCATTGTCCTTTTCGTTTTCTTTGCTGTTATGTCAATGTTAGTAGAGAACTTGCAAATACAGTTAACGATTGTATATGGTTTGATTCATTTACTATTATTTTGGCATATGTTTACGGAGAGAAGTTTTATACTAGAACCACGTTTGGCGATATTTAGTGCAAATGCAGTGTTCTTTATACTAGCTATTTCAAAAATACCTGATTTTACAACATGGGGATTAATTATTAGTGCAATCGTGCATGCCGCTATGTTCGTATTTGAATATAGGAAAAATAGACATTCTACATTTACAAATCTCTTATTTGGTTTCGCAATGGGAGCATTTAGTTTAGCAATTTTATATGAGTATAGTTTAGTGAATGCAGCGATTGTACTATTATTACAAGGTTTCCTCGGCATGGTCACTTCTATTAAAGTAAAACAACAGATAAAATTGTATGTTAGTGCGACGGTTTACGCAATTGGAATGATACAGACTATTTTTAGCCCGTTTGATCAATTTATTTCGGCAGGCTTTGTTGCTCATCTTATTTTAATAGGAACGTTCTATTATTGCATGAGAGAAGCGAAAGAAGTATTAGCGAGCTTCGGCAAATATATGTATTCTATAGTGCTCTATTGGTTTATGATAATTGTATTTATTACAATTACGAGAATCGGTGAAGTTTTATCTACAGATGGAAGCGTAATTAGTGTATCAGTATCGTTATTATGGATGGTATATGCATTATTTGCGGTTTGGTTTGGAAGAAATAGAAATATGAATGAAATATTATATGCTGGTTTAGTCGTTTTAGTCGTAACGGTAGGGAAGTTATTCTTACTTGACTTACCAGAGGTATCGATGATGATTAGGGCAGTGTTATTCCTAATCGTCGGTAGTATAGGTATCGTTATTTCAAGAATGTTTTTCTCGAAGGAAGAGAAGTGAGAAGAAGGCAATCCATGTATGGATTGCCTTTTTTATTATTTCTTATTAATTGTTACAGTTTCATTATATTTCGTTGTTGTATTTTGGCGTAGACGAAGCGTTGCTTGTCCAATTGTATTTGAATCAATCTGTACATTTACAACTTTCTCAGCAGAGCCTAAGCTGTTTGTTGTGAAAGAAAATGCACTGCTATATCCAAAAGTAGATGGCCAAGTGCCGTTTGCATTTTGTACTTTAGCCACTTGTGTTCCTCCAGTAGTGAAGATACCTAAAGAATAGTTGTTATAAGTTGTATTAGGTAGTAAGTTGTTTACTTGAATCTTCATTTGGAAAATTTCATTGTTTGGTAGAATGCTAGGGTGTGTAACGACGTAGTCGCTTGTTGTTACCGCACCATTATAACCGTATGAACCTGGTTTGAAAGTATTTGTATTAAACCATTGATAACCTGCATTTGGTGCACCCCAAGGTTCAGGTTGTGGTTCTGTTGATAAGCTTGGCTGTTCAAATGTCTGTAGAGCTGTAGGTGAATCAAGTTGTAAACCATTTACTTGATCTAAACTTGTAAATGTCTCTTTATTCGATAACCAATTTACGATGTTTTCTAATAAGATAGCATCGTTTTCTTCTTTATAACCATCGTAAGTTTTCTTTGTTTGGCCAGAATCTTCACGAACGTACTTTGGCGTAGCATCTTCAACAGGAGAAGAGTCACCAATAAAGGCAGCTTTTCCAAGTCCTACTTTTGCAATTGCAGCATATGGGCCTTCTGCAATACCACCGCCATTATAAACGCCACTATCAACAGCGTTATTCCATTTTGATGGATTTTCTGGAAGGTAAACAAGTCCTTTTGCTAGTTTTGGGTTTGTAATTGCTAGAGTAGAACCAGCATGCATTGCTACAGACGAAACACCTTTTGTAATTCCGAAAGATTGTTCAGGTGATACAATTGTTTTCGCTGAAACATCACCAAGTGCATTGTAGCGGAAGCGAATACCGAAGTTGTCAGAGAGCCAATCAGAGCTTTCTACTCCTTGCATAGCTTGTGAATTTGCTTCTTCATTAGACATTCCTTTTGCTGGATTATCCCAAGCACCGCGTCTATATCCATTAAATACTTCAGAAGAGTCCCAGCGATTTTTATTACGATCTGCATTGTAATGATCAGCAATAAAGAAGATACTACCACCATTTTTTACATATTGTAACATAGCGTCCTGCTCAGATTTTTTGTAAGGAATATTAGCTTCTGGAACGATAAATACATTGTAATCTTTTAAATCTTCGTACGTAATAGGTGTTGATTTACGAAGTTCCTTTACGTGATATCCGTTTTTTGCAATGCCGTTTCCGAAGTCAGAAAAGCCGCCGTCAATAACCCAGTCAGCTGTCCCAGCAGTTTGACCGTGTGTATTATCAAATAATACTTTCTTCCCATTGTTTTGATTTACAACTTTTGCAGCAATTTCAGGAGCTGGGTCTACAGAGCTTTCGGCATAAGTAGACGGTATGAACGAGGTCCCTATACTTAGTGTAATTGCTGTTGCTAAAGAAAATGTAATCCATTTTTTATTCTTCATAGAAGAATCCCCCTAATAATAAATATATGTGCTTTAATAATGTAATTTATTTTTCTGTAAAAATAAAGACGGAAAACATAAAAAATATTAAAAAATTGTAAAAATACCGTGAATTTTGTTGAGAAATATTTATATAGATATAAAAACATCCCTTCCAAGTAATAAGGAAGGGATGTTTTGCTTAACTAATTTTTGAGTTAGGTGTTTCATCAATCTTATGAAACCCTTTCATGTAATATACGATTGCTAAGCCGATAAGCCAAATTGGGCCGACAATCAATGCAATTCGTGTATCTTCTGAATACGCCATTATACATAAGACTAGTGCAAGGAAGGCAAGTGAGAAATATGAGCTTAATGGGTATAAAGGCATTTTATATGATAACTTTTGTTTATTTTGAGTAGGCAAGCTTTTACGGAATTTAATTTGAGCGACTAATATAATGCCCCAAGTCCAAATTGCACCGAAAGTTGAAATGCTAGTAAGCCATGTAAATACCTTTGCAGGTACAAGATAGTTTAATATAACACCAATTAGTAAAACGATAGCAGTTGCTACAATTCCTTGGCTTGGAATGCCATTTTTATTTAAACGACCAAATCTTTCAGGAGCTTTTTTCTGCTGAGCTAATGTATATAGCATACGGCCTGTACTAAATAAACCACCGTTACAAGAAGAAAGAGCTGCTGTTAATACGACAAAGTTAATAATACCTGCTGCTTTTGCGATACCAATTTGCTGGAATGTTAATACGAATGGACTGCCTTTCTCACCAAGTTCGTTCCATGGATAAATTGCCATCATAACGAATAATGCCCCAACGTAAAAGAGTAGAATTCTCCAAAATACGTTATCAATTGCCTTTGCGAGTGTTTTCTTCGGATTTTGAGCCTCACCAGCTGTAACGCCGATTAATTCAACGCCTAAATAAGCGAATAGTACCATCTGCATGGAGAGTAGTAACCCAGAAAATCCATTTGGGAACCAGCCACCATGTGACCAAAGATTTGAAATACCAGTAGCGATACCACCGTTTCCGAATCCGAATAAAATAATACCAGCTCCGACTACTATCATACAGATAATTGTGACAATTTTAATGAGAGCAAACCAAAACTCAAGTTCTCCAAATACTTTTACCGATAAGAAGTTAAAAGCGCTCATTAATAATAGAGCAAGTAATGCCCAAGTCCAGCGCGGGATATCAGGGAACCAGTACTGCATGTAAATGCCAGCTGCTGTAATTTCAGCCATACAAGTAACAACCCATAAGAACCAGTAATTCCAACCAGTAATATAACCAGCGAGTGGTCCAATATAATCATATGCATATTTACTAAAAGAACCAGCAACAGGTTGTTCAATTGCCATTTCCCCAAGCGCTCGCATAATGAAAAAAATAACGAGACCGGCAATCATATAGCCTAGCAAAATAGAAGGACCTGCTAGTTTAATGGCGGAAGCGGATCCTAAAAATAGCCCAACGCCAATAGCTGAGCCCAGTGACATTAAAGTAATATGTCGTTCTTTTAAACCACGATTTAAAGTTCCAGATTTGTTTGTGTGCTACATAAGAAGAATCCCCCTTGTAGAGTGAACGATATTTGAATGCGTTTATTAAATATTTAACTATTTCAAATTATAAAACATTTCTATCTGTTATGCTACAAAAATAATCATAATGAACTGTACTACATCTGTACTTGTCAGACTTAAACTTAAAATTCGAACTATTAGGGAATATATTGACTCTTCTTTTTATTGATTGTTAAGATTAAGTATTATATTTTCTCACATACTAGTAAGAAAAAGAATGTGTGATAATAATTCAGGTGTAGGAAGGGTACATAAGCATGTTTCAATTACAAAAATATAACACTTCTGTGAAGCAAGAGTTTTTAGCTGGCATCACAACTTTTTTTACATTTGCGTATATTCTTGTCATCAATCCAAAAATATTATCTGATGCAGGTGTACCATTTGACCAAGCGTTTACAGCAACAATTATTGCAACCGTTGTTGGAACAGTAGGTATGGCGATTTTCGCGAATTACCCGATTGTTATTGCTCCAGCTATGGGAATGAATGCATATTTTGCTTATTCTGTTGTACAGAAGGCAGAAGGGATTACATATGTAGTTGCCTTTTCAGCTGTATTTGTAACGGGGATTATTTTTCTTTTATTATCTTTTACTTCGTTTAGGCAAAAGTTAATTTTAGCAATTCCTGATAGTTTAAAGCATGCAATTGCAGGTGGAATTGGACTATTTATTGCTTTTATTGGATTGCGCCTTTCTGGAATTATCGTGGATCATCCGTCTAATTTAGTTACGATTGGTGATTTTCATTCTCCAGCTGTTATTTTAACTTTAATTGGTTTAATATTAGCGGCGGTATTAATGACATTGCGTGTGAGCGGTGCATTATTTATTAGTATGATTGTGACAGGAATTATTGCCTTCTTTACAGGGCAATTGAAGTTTGCTGATAAAATTGTGGCGATGCCTCATTTACCAGAGGGTATCATCGTTTCAAACCCAATCAATGCCTTTTCAGATGTAATTGAATACGGATTATACGGCGTTGTATTTTCATTTTTACTTGTACTTTTATTCGATACAACAGGTGCATTACTCGGTTTAATTAAACAAGCAGGTTTAATTACAGACAATACAGAGAAGCGTTTTGGTAAAGCGTTTATTGCAGATGCAATTGGCGGGACTACAGGTTCTATCTTTGGAACAAGCCCAACAGCAGCGACGATTGAATCATCAGCAGGTATTGCTGCAGGTGGTAAAACTGGATTAACAGGGATTGTAGTTGTTGGTCTAACAATTATAACGGCATTTTTTAGTCCTGTTATTGCTTCTTTATCAAGTGTAGCCGCTATTACAGCTCCTTCATTAATTATAGTAGGTAGTTTAATGGCACAAAGCATTCGAGATATTAATTGGAATGAATTTGAAGATGCGTTACCAGCATTTTTAATTTTTATAGGTATTCCGTTAACATCTAGTATTGCAAATGGAATCGCAATTGGATTTTTAGTATATCCAGTCTTGAAAATTGTGAAGGGTAAAGGGATGGAAGTACATCCATTACTATACTTATTTGCATTCTTATTTGGATGTCATTTATTCTTATAATATAAATATAGGAGAGAGCCTTCTTATGGGAGGCTCCCTTTTTGTGTATAATAAAGTGAAACTATAGGCAGTAGGGGATACCCTCACTGTGTATTAGCCCGCACCAATCGGGATAAGCTGAAAACTTAATTGGTTTCGTAAAATATAAATTACTTAATGGAATATATATGTTACAATAGAGGTAGAGGAGGAACATGAATGGCTGTAAGTAAAATAAAAGTCGCACGTGTTCAGTTAGATTTAACACAGCAACAATTAGCAGAAAAAGTAGGCGTTACAAGGCAAACAATTAGTTTAATTGAGAAGGGGAAATACAATCCATCTTTAGATTTATGTTTGAAAATTTGTTATGCAGTAGATAAAACGTTGAATGATTTGTTTTGGGAGGAAAAGGAGTGGTAGGATGAAAATCGTGAAAGATGAACGTTTAATGATTGAAGGGTTAAAACATATTAGATTAGCTTTCATCTTACAAAATATCGTCATACTAGCTATCGTCTTTTACCGCTATGTCTTGCAAGGGGCAGGATATGAAAGTGTTTCGGATTTATTAATGGTATTTATGGGCGGGATAATAATTATTAACTTTTTAAATCTGAAAAATTCAGTGGAAGTGTATGAGCATACGGGCGGAGTGTCGCGTCGTTATTTTATGAAGCTATTATTCATTCCGGTGGGTATTATTATTGGGATTTTAGCTGTTTGTATCGTTGTAACACCAGATATTTCGATAAAGGAAATTAGTATGACAGGACTTATTATGTTTGCTTGTTTTTTAGTTCCTAGTTTGTTTATATACATATATATGAAAAAAATAAAAAGAGAAGATTGAAATATAAGAAAGGCTTTCCCGTATTGAGGAAAGCTTTTCTTATATCTTTTTATACAAAACTTTATGAAGGCCAATTGGTTCAATTTCAAAAATTTCACCATGCTCCTGAAAGCCTAATCGCTTGTAATAGTCAGTTACAGTAATTCGGCCATTACACCATAACATATTTGCTTGACGCTCTTGTAAGATTTGTTCTGCATTCTGAATTAAGGAGCTTCCAGCGTGGTTGTTTCGAAACTCAGGTAATGTGGCCATTCCTCGTAGACGATAATGAATACCGGCTGGTAGGTCAGGGTATATTTCTTTTGAGAAGGAAGCGATACTAATTAGTTCATCGTTTATAAATGCGCCTAAGTGGAAGGTGTCTGTTTCATAATCGGAAGGATATTTACAATCTGCTAATGTTTGACTCGGACGCAAAATTTTTTGACGTAATACGTAAGTTTCAGATCCCTCAATATTTTTCACGATAATCATATTAACATCCTTTCTTATAAGGCCTTTTCTGTTAATTGTATAAAGAAATAAGCAGGTGCGGCGAGAAGTCCGAGTATGCTAGCAGTTCCGAGAAGGAGTGAAAGTAGGAGGCAAGAATATTTTATTCCATTCGATTTTTTCCATCCGTAACTACAAATCTCAATACTAACACCGATGAGAATAATGGCAACGAGTATTTCTGCTAATAATAAAAGAGCTAAAGTTACAATAGACATAATGTGATCCATCCTCATAATATGTGATAGTAACATTTTACCATATGAAGTTAAAAAAATGCCCCTCAATTATGTGAGGGGCATTTTTTTACTCTAATATGTTTTTTAGTGTATCGATATGTTCTTTTGAACCTGTTACAAGTAATGTGTCACCGTGTTGTAGTCTTGTATCACCATGTGGTATTAATGCTTTGTTACCGCGGTAGATTTGAATGACAAGTACATCACCTAAAAACGGGAGGCGGCGAAGCGCAACGCCGTTATATTTATTGCTGCGCAGTTCAACTTCACGTACTGTTTCGTTTGCTGTTGTAATTAAGCGAACGAGACTAGGTTTATCAATAAGTGCACGTAATAAAATACGTGTAGAGTTAATTGTTGAGAATACAGCGATGTGTTCTTGCGTTGCTTTTTCTTGTAGAAGTGGATCTTCTACACTTGCAATAACATGTTCAACACCTAGCTCTTTTGCATGTTCTGCCAATAATAAGTTTTGTTCATCATCGCTTGTTGCAACAACGACGCGATCTGCATCAAATGCTGTTTGTTCAGTTAATGATGCGATTGTGATGTCATCTAATTTCACGATAGGGAAGTCATGTGATTTCGCTTCTTCATCATTTATTTTGTTTTGACGCATCATATATAGCGTTACGTCATAATCTTCTCGTTTTAAATCTAGTGATAACGGAAGGGTAATTCTGCTCGCGCCAATAATAGCTACTTTTGGTTTTGGTGTTTCTACTTTTGGGAACATTTTTTTAAACAATATAGGTGCAAAAATACAAGTAATAACTGCGCTTAAAATAAGAGAGGCAGATAAACTTGGACTGATAATCTCCAGTTTTTCACCAATTTGTGCAGCCGCAATAACTAAAGAAAGTGTCGATGTTAATAAGATTGCACTTCCAAGTACGATATTACGTGGATACCATTTTCTTAAGACGAGTGATGGTAAGAGTTTCGAAATAAAGAGTCCTACAATTAAGATTGGAATCATTAGCATGCTAGAAGGTTCTTTGAAAATAGACCACACCTCTAGATTTACACCAACCATTACGAAGAAAATAGGGATGAAGAAACCATAGCCGATAGAATCAAGTTTTTCCACCATATCTTCATTTGGTGATAATAACGATACAAGTACACCTGCTAAGAAGGCACCTAAAATATTTTCTGCTCCAACAGATTCCGATAACCCAACTAAGATTAAAATGAGTGCAAAAACAGCTCGTGTATCAATTTGTACACTACCAGCTTTTAAACTATCTAAGTATGGAATGTTTTTAAAGCGTTTTGCAATAAAGTAAATGACAATACCGGCACCGAATAGAATAAGTAAGAGCCACATACTTTGACCGCTTTCGGAATTTAATCCGACGAAAACAGCGAGTAAAATCATTGTAACTAAGTCTGCAATAACAGCAACTAATAAAATGATTTGTCCGATTGCAGTTTTTCCTAGGTTGTTTTCTTTTAATGTTGGTACAACAACACCTAAAGAAATAGTTGAAATAATTAAAGTCATGAACATTGCATTATCTACAAATCCTAGCCATACGAATAGTAATGATAGGGCATAAGATAAGATGAAAATAAATAAGAAGATAATGCTTGCTACTTGAAATGTATTTGGCTCGTTTGTCGTATTTTTTTTCCCTTTTTGTTTAAAGATAGAAAAATCAATTTCTAAACCGCTTAAGAACATGAGGAAGATAAATCCTAATGTTGATAAAACTTGAAGCCATATATCTGGCTCAATAATATTAAACCCACTTTTACCTACAAAGATTCCTGCAATAATTTCTGCAACGACAACAGGAAGTGCTTTTAATTTAAAGCGTTGTAACAAAAGGGGAACGAAAAACGCGATTGCAACGACAACCATAAGTGATAGAACAGAAGTATGATGTTCCATTGCGTTCTCTCCCTTCAAATAAATATAGTACCTATTTAGCCATATAATAGGTAGAAAAGCAACGCATATGGATTCGATTTCATAAAGAAAGATTTTTCTTAACATTTGTCATAATAAGTATATTTTTCATGATTCTGTTGTTAATTCCGTAATGTGGATGTAATAGGGGAGGGATAAAAAAAAGACTGCTGAGGAATCTCAGCAGTCTTTTTCATGTACATTACATTGAGAAGAAGATCCATACAGTTAAACCAACTGTTGCAGTTGCAACGAAGAAACTGTATATCATTGTAAGAATTTGAACTCTTCCTTCTCCTTCTTTTAAATGCATGAACATAATTAATTGTAACAATGCTTGCGCAACAGCCATTATGATAATAGTTGTTAAGACTGTTGAAAGTGGCAATGTTGTGTAAAGTGCCACGTATAACGCTAGAAACGTTAATGCAAGCGATAAAATAAATCCGAAAACGTGTGACCAAGGGAATCCGCTATGCGCATGCCCGTTTGCTTGATTGTTGTTTTGAGCCATTTACGCCACCATCCCGTTCAAGTAAACTAGTGTGTAAATAAAGACCCAAACTAGATCAAGGAAATGCCAGTATAAGCTGATAATGAATACTTTACGAGCTGTAACTGGTGTTAAACCTCGTTTTAAAATTTGGATAATAACACAAGTTGCCCAAATGATACCGCCTGTTACGTGAGCTCCGTGCGTTCCAAGAAGAACGAAGAATCCAGATAAGAAAGCACTTGTTTGAATTGTTGCGCCTTCACCAATGTACATAATGAACTCTTCAATCTCAAAGAATAGGAAACCTGCACCTAAAAGTAATGTAAGGACGAACCATCCAAGCATCGCTTTTTGGTTATGCTTACGCATTTCATGAATTACGATACCGCATGTAAAACTACTTGTTAAAAGTAGTAATGTTTGAATTAAAAGCGTTTTAAGTTCAAACAATTGCGCTGGTGTTGGGCCATCTGCCGTACGACCAGCAAGGACTAGATAAGAGGCGAAAAGTGTTGCGAACAGCATAATTTCAGCCCCAAGAAAAATCCAGAATCCTAGGATATTCAATCTGCTTTGTTCGGATTGATATTCCAAAGGTAAGCTTTTATCTAAAGCCGCCATGTCATTTCACCTCTCATGCTATATGTTCTGTTTTTTTAATTTCATCAACACTGATATAGTAACCTTCATCATAATCGAATGAACGATAGATTAAGCAAGCTAAAATACCAACTCCACCGATTGCTGCAAGCCAGAACCAGCTAAATACTAATGCGAAACCTGCAAGACCGAAGAATCCAGACGCAATAATAGGCACACCAGAGTTACTTGGCATGTGAATTGGTTTGATATCTTCTGCTGCTGGTGTAACTGTTTCTCCGCGTTTTTTCATGTACCAGAAAGCATCAGCTTCTTTAATTTCAGGAAGCTTCGCGAAGTTGTAATGTTGTACAGGAGAGTGAGTTGCCCATTCAAGTGTACGACCATCCCATGGATCTCCAGTTGTGTCACGTTCACCGTGACGTGCACTCCAAATTACGTTGTAGCAAAGAAGTAGGAAGCCGATACCCATCATTACCGCACCAACAGATGCGATTTGGTTTAGCCATCCCCATCCAAGACTTTCAGAGTAAGTGTACATACGACGAGTCATACCGTCTAAACCTAAGAAGTACATTGGGAAGAAACAGATGTTGAATCCGCTCATAAAGATCCAGAATGTCCATTTACCTAGGCGTTCATTTAACATATGACCAGTCATTTTTGGATACCAGAATGTGAATCCAGCAAGCATAGCGAATACTGTACCTGCGATTAATACGTAGTGGAAGTGAGCGATTAGGAAGTAGCTGTTATGGTATTGATAATCAGCAGCTGCCATTCCAAGCATAACCCCTGTAACCCCACCGACTACGAAGTTTGGAATAAATGCCAATGACCAAAGCATTGGAACTGTAAAACGGATACGTCCTTTATACAGTGTAAACAACCAGTTAAAGATCTTAACACCGGTTGGAATCGAAATCGCCATTGTCGAAATCGAGAAGAATGAGTTAACCGCTGGACCTGCACCCATCGTGAAGAAGTGGTGAAGCCATACGACGAAACTTAGTAAAGAAATTGCAACCATTGAGTATACCATCGCACTGTAACCGAATAGACGCTTACGTGAGAATGTACTAATGATTTCAGAGAAAATACCGAATGCCGGTAAAATAACGATATATACTTCAGGGTGACCCCATACCCAGAACAGGTTGGCCCATAACATCGGCATACCGCCGCTCGCCATCGTAAAGAAGTGAGCATCGAATAGACGGTCAAATGTCATTAATGCAAGAGCAACTGTTAATACTGGGAAAGCGAAAATAATGATAATTGTTGTAATTAAGATTGACCAAGTAAACATTGGCATTCTCATTAAAGTCATACCAGGTGTACGCATTTTTAAGATAGTAACAAGGAAGTTAATACCGGTCATTAGCGTACCGAGACCTGAAATCTGTAATGCAATTGCGTAGTAGTTATTTCCTACGCCTGAAGTAAACTCTGTACCTGCCATTGGGAAGTAAGAAGTCCACCCAGCGTCTGGAGAACCACCGATTACGAAAGCGATGTTGAATAACATTGCTCCGACAAAGAATAACCAGAAACTTAAAGCATTTAAGAACGGATATGCAACATCACGAGCACCAATTTGTAATGGTACTACAAGGTTCATTAATCCCATAACGAATGGCATTGCCATGAAAAGAATCATTACTGTACCATGCGTTGTAAAGATTCCGTTATAGTGTTCAGCGTTTAAATAAGTTGTTTCTGGGAATGTTAACTGTGCACGGATCATTAAACCATCCATACCACCACGGAATAACATGATAACCGCAGAAATAATATACATGGCTCCGATTTTTTTATGGTCAACAGTTGTCAACCATTCGTCCCAAAGCCATTTCCATTTTTTATACTTTGTTAGTACGAAAATGATTGCTAATGTCACAAGAACGATAGAAGCGTCTGCACCGTAAATAATCGGGTCACCTGTGACAAAGAATTCATCAAGCTTCACTGTGTTCACTCCAATCTGTTGGAATAATAGCTATTATTTTTTGTTTTTGTAGTAGTTGTAATCACAATATTCAAGTGATTTTGGATCTACATAACTTAAGTGGTGACTAGAGAACGTCATGCGTCCAACTACACCAGGTTTAATAATTTCGTTGTATTTCTGTTCTGTTAACTTATCAGCAGTTTGTTGTACTTCTTTAACCCACTTGTCATATTTCTCTTTAGTTTTCGCTTCAACTTCGAACTCCATGTGAGTGAATCCTTCACCAGAGAAGTTCGCACTACGACCTAGGTAAGAACCTGGTTTATCAGCTTGTAAATAAAGATCCATAATCATGCCATCCATTGTGTACTTCATACCACCAAGTTCTGGTACCCAGAAAGCATTCATTGGGCCGACAGAAGTCAGTTTGAATTGAATTGGTACACCAGCTGGGATGTTTAAATAGTTAACGGTTTCAATTTTTTCCTCTGGGTAACTGAATAACCATTTCCAGTTTGCAGATGTAACATAAATTTCAACTGGTTTAATATGTTTGGACTCTTTCGGAACCTCTTCCGAAGCATAAGTTGCTTTTACTGTTGGAATCGATAATGCGATAACGATAATAACAGGAACAAGCGTCCAAATAATTTCTAGTAATGTGTTACCGTGTTGTTCAGGTGGCTCATAGTCCATATTCTCTGGTTTTTCACGATAACGAATCAAGATGACTGTAAACAGAATGAATACAATTGCGATAATTAATGACATAAGCAAGAATGACCAAACAATTAAATCATACTGTGCTTTTGCAACAGGTCCTTGCGGATTTAATACTGCGAGTTTTTTATCACAGCCACCGAGGAACAGAAGTAATGATAACGGAAGAAGCGAAGCCAACTTCCAAAACGCTTTCTTTAGTTGCACGATTGAAAATCTCCTTTCTCCTTGGATTGAAACTATGCCAATAAAACAATATAAACCTATTAATTTATAGAAGGCAATAGTTTTTGATATATTGTTAAAAAATAGACACAAATGCACACTTTTTAAGGTGAATATCATTTGTAACTTGATTACATTGTAAACTATTTTCCAGAGAAAAACGTGATTGTGAAAATTTTAAGATAAATAAAGTTATACCAGGATATCCAAGAAATAGAAAAAAGCTATCTTATGATAAGGAAGATAGCTGAATTTTTTGTATATTTAGTTTATTTCTCGTGTGACAGTTCGTGGCTGTTCAAGTGTGACAATTTTTTTATATTTAACTTGGTATAAAATGTAACAAATAATCATAAATGGAATGCCACAATAAAGAGCAATTCTTTGATCTGGAATGAAAGCCAAACTAACAAATGTAATGAAATTGAGCGAGAACGCTACGATTGGAACGAGTGGATAGAGCGGTGTACGATATTTTAAATCATTTATGTTGCCACCATTTTTCACGAAATTTCTACGGAAGAAAAACTGTGAAGCGGCGATTGACATCCAAACGACAACGGCAGCCATTGCTGCAATAGATGTTAAAACTAGAAAGACAGTATCTGCCGCAAATACACTTGTTAGTAAGGACAGGCTAGCGAAAATTAGGCTGAAAATTAATGCATTTAGCGGTACACCTTTTTTAGTTAATTTCGTAAATGCTGGGCTTGCCATTCCTTGTTTTGCCATCGCCCACAGCATACGAGAATTTGCATATAGACCAGAGTTAGCAACGGATAATACAGCTGTAATAATAACAAAGTTCATAATATCTGCTGCATATGGGACACCGGCTACATCAAATACAAGTACAAAGGGACTTTCAACTAGATTAGCCTCTTGCCATGGGAGTAAACCTACAACAACTGATATCGCTAAGACGAAGAAGAAGAGAGTTCGCCAAATTGTATTTTTTATTGCTTTTGGAATTGTTTTTTCAGGATTTTCACTTTCTCCTGAAGCGATTCCAATTAATTCTGTTCCTTGGAAGGAGTAATTTACTGTAATCATCGTAAGAAGAACAGCTAATGCACCGTTGGGAAATAGCCCGCCATTTTCAGTGAAATTATGAAGCATTGGAGCTGGCTTTCCATTAAAGTCTAGTAGACCGAACATAACAGCGCCACCAAGCACGATGAAAATGACAATTGTCGCGACTTTTACACTTGCGAACCAAAACTCTGCTTCTGCATATGCTTTTGCTGATAAAGCGTTTACGAGGAAGAGTGCTGCTGCAAATGTAACGCACCAAATCCAGGAAGAAACGTCTGGAAACCAGCGTTTCATTAAAATACTTACAGTTGTTAACTCTACGCCAACTGTAACAGCCCAATTTAACCAATACATCCAACCGACAACAAATCCAAAACCAGGTGAAATGAATTTGCTTGCATAACTTTGGAATGAACCTGCTTCTGGCATAGCAACGGATAATTCACCAAGACATAACATCGTTAAATACATAACAAATCCACCGACTAAAAATGCAAGAATAGCACCACCAGGTCCGGCATTATGGACGATTTGACCAGATCCCATAAATAGCCCGGTTCCGATAACACCGCCGAGTGCAATCATAAATAGGTGTCTACTTTTCATTGTTCGTTTTAAATCTGTTTGTTCAATTTGTTGATTCATATGCCCCTCACCCCGTATTTTCTTGAATGTGTAAACTTCGTTTTATTCTGAGTTTTTAATCATTAGTGGGGGATGCAAAACACACTCGGTTTATTTGCTATGAAATGAATGGAGTATGTAAAAAACGAACTATGACTAAATACTCTAAGAATGTTTGTTAACATGGTGATATCTTCACTATGTTAACAATTTTGATTTTAGCAAAATATTCTGTAAATGTATATTTATTTTTCTTTTTATTAAAAATAATTAGAATTTTTATAATTAATTCTATGAGCGATAATTCACATGATCTTTCTAGCAAACTAGTAAGAAGAAGGGTACAATGATAAGAGGTGTATCTGTAAAATAATAATTAATGGAGTTTTGTTTATAATGAAAAAGTTAAAATATCTTTTTGTTTTTGGAATTATACTTGCTGCTGCATTTTTTATAGGAAAAGATAAAATCATGCAAAAGGCGCAAGTTCTACGCTTAGAGTTTCTATCTGAAATGAAAGAAGCAGCTATGATTGAAGATGTTCCGTTTATTAAACAATTACCAGAATTACCTCGAGGATGTGAAGTGACAAGTTTAGCTATGTTGCTGCAATATAAAGGTGTACAAGTAGATAAGATGCAACTTGCTAGCGAAATTCATCGTGTTCCATTTGAACAAAATGGTTTGCGTGGAAATCCTTACGAGGGATTTGTGGGAAATATTTATACAAAGGCAGAGCCTGGATATGGTGTATACAATAAACCAATCTTTGATTTAGCAGAAAAATATGTTCCTGAAAAAGTAATTAATTTAACAGGTAGAGACATGCAAGATATATATAAAGTAATTAGTTCTGGTTCTCCGGTATGGGTCATTATTAATACGACGTTTAAGCCGCTAGCTGAAAGTAGTTTTGAAACATGGAATACGAGTTCAGGCGAAGTGAAAATTACATATTATGAGCATAGTGCAGTAGTAATTGGATATGATCAAAACTTTGTATATGCAAATGATCCTCTTAAAAATAATCCGCGCTTGGCTGTTCCGCGAGCAGAATTTGAGAAAGCTTGGGAGCAAATGGGAAAACAAGCAATTACTATTTTATAATAATGAAAAAGTCATCTTTTGGATGGCTTTTTCTTTTTAGTTTATCATCACTGAAAATTCAGAAGATTCTTTTAAAAGTTAACAATTCACGTTATAATAACATTTAACTTGGTGAAGAAGGGGAGAAGAGAAATGGATGTTGCAAAGGAACTTGTTTTGTCAAAAAATCAGTTAGTTGAGTGGAGAAGGCATTTTCATAAGTATCCAGAGTTATCTTTTCAAGAAGAGAAAACATCGCAGTTTGTGTTCGATATACTTCGGAAATTCCCATATTTAGAAGTGTCACGGCCGACTAAATATAGTGTGATGGCAAAGTTAGTAGGTAAACATCCGGGCAAAACAGTTGCGATTCGAGCCGATATGGATGCTCTTCCTATTCATGAAGAAAATGAGTTTGATTTTATTTCTATATATAAAGGTGTAATGCATGCATGTGGTCATGATGGACATATAGCGATATTACTTGGGGTTGTACATAAGTTAGTAGAAGAAAGAGAGAAGATTAAAGGAGAGATTCGTTTTCTATTCCAACATGCTGAAGAGAATTTTCCTGGTGGTGCAGAGGAGATGGTTGCTGCAGGTGTAATGGAAGGTGTGGATTATATTATTGGTGCTCACCTTTGGGCGTCGTTAGAGGTTGGGAAAATAGGTGTTATTTATGGTCCTGCAATGGCTGCACCGGATGTTTTTAAAATTAAGATAGAGGGAAAAGGTGGACATGCTGGAATCCCTCATGAAACGGTGGATAGTATTGCAATCGGAACACAAGTCGTTTCGCAACTTCAGCAAATTGTATCTCGCCTCACGAATCCATTAGATTCTCTCGTAATATCTGTTACGCAATTTCATGCGGGGACAACTCATAATGTAATACCAGAGCAAGCCGAGATTGAAGGGACAGTGAGAAGTTTAAGACATGAATTACGAGGTGAAACAGAGAAGAAGATTGAGCGGATTGTGAAGCATATTACGGAATCTTACGGAGCGAAATATACATTTTCATATGAATATGGGTATCGACCAGTTGTAAATGACTATGAAGCTACAGAGCTTATTGAACAAACGGCCTTACAACTTTATGGAAGGGATAGAGTTGTTCGTTTACAGCCGACGATGGCTGGAGAAGATTTTTCAGCGTTTTTACAAAAGGCACCGGGGACATTCTTTTTTATCGGAGCGGGAAATAAAGAGAAAGGTATTATATATCCTCACCATCACCCTCGTTTTACGATTGACGAAGATGCATTACCGATTGGAGTGGAAGTCTTTGTATTAGCCATTATGAAATTTATAAGTAAAGGAGAATGAGATGAAGAAAATACACATTCTAGCGCTTATCCCAGTTCTTTGTTTAGTAGTTGGGCCAATATTTGCGAATTCAGTTACTCCTTACGTATTAGGGATGCCATTTTTATTATTTTGGGTATTATTATCAGTGTTTATTACATCTTTTTGTATGGGGCTTGTGTACGTGTTTGATCCTGCTAATAAGGAGGATGTAAAATGACTGCATTACTTATCATTATTTTATTTTTGTTTCTCGCACTATTTTTAGGGATTCGGGCACAACATGGAAAAGATATGAATTTAGAGCAATGGTCAGTTGGGGGAAGAGGGTTTGGCACTATTTTTGTTTTTCTCCTTATGGCAGGTGAAATTTATACGACGTTTACATTTTTGGGAGGAAGTGGCTGGGCGTATAGTAAAGGAGCACCTACCTTTTATATTTTAGGCTATGGCGCTTTAGCTTATCTTTTATCGTATTTTTTATTGCCACCGATTTGGAAGTATGCGAAAGAGCATAACCTTGTTTCACAGTCGGATTTTTTTGCGAAGAAATATAGAAGTAAAGCGCTTGGGATTATTGTTTCAATTGTTGGTGTTGTTTCCATCATCCCATATCTTGTTTTACAGTTAAAAGGACTGGGAATTATCGTTTCAGAAGCTTCTTACGGAAGGGTGTCACCTGTTGTCGCGGTTTGGATTGGTGCTATTGTTATAACTATATATGTAATGGTTTCAGGTATACATGGTTCGGCTTGGACGGCCGCTTTGAAGGATATTATGATACTGTTTATCGTTATGTTTTTAGGTATATATTTACCGTATCATTATTATGGAGGATTTCAGCCGATGTTTGAGGCTGTAGAGGCAGCGAAACCGGGATTTTTATCTTTAACTGAAGAAGGAATGAGTATTTCTTGGTTTGTTTCTACTATTATATTAACGGCCCTCGGTTTCTATATGTGGCCTCATACATTTGCTTCTGCTTTTTCTGCAAAAAATGAAAAAGTATTTCGTAAAAATGCAGCAATTATGCCATTGTATTCTTTAGTTTTACTTTTCGTATTTTTTGCAGGATTTGCTGCTATATTACAGGTTCCGGGATTAAAAGGAGCGGATGTAGACCTTTCATTGTTCAGACTTGCTCTTCAAACGTTTGACCCTTGGTTTATTGGAATTATTGGTAGTGCGGGAGTATTAACGGCATTGGTTCCGGGTTCGATGCTTGTTATGGCGGCTTCTACACTGTTAGCGAAAAATATTTATCGAACGATAGTTCCATCTGCTTCAGATAGACAAGTTGCTAAGATGGCAAAATTATTTGTGCCTGTAGTAACGCTCGTGGCAGTTTTATTTACATTTAAAGGAGGAGAAACGATAGGAGCGCTTCTATTAATGGGATACAGTATCGTTACACAACTTTTCCCTGCACTTGTATGTAGTTTGTTTCCACGTCAAATTATTACGAAGCAAGGAGCTATTGCAGGAATGGGAGTTGGGCTATTAGTGGTCGCATATATTACCTTATCTGGTTCAACTATAGCCACGATGTTTCCGAGTTTTCCGCAGTATATAAAAGATTTGAATGTAGGTATAGTCGCATTGTTAATTAATATAATTGTGATGTTTGTAGTCAGTGGATTTACAAAAGGTGTATTTATAAAGAAAAACACTATAATAGTGGAAAAGTAATTCGTTTATCCCCCATTAACAAGCAGTAAGACCCCCACCTCAAAATTCAGCGGAAGCAAAGAAGTTAGGTGGGGGCCCTGCTGCCTGTAAAAGCCCGATTGGTGAGGGTTGATTAAAGTTTTACTTTATTAGAGCTATCTTTGAAAAGAGATAGCTCTTTTTTGTATATATTTTCTTCAATTAGCGGAATCTAACTAAAAACTTGTTGAAAAGGAAGTTAGGTGGGGAAATTGTTAGAGCTTGAAGGTAACTTATTTGAAGTTATGAAAGAAATTAGGGATGAGTTAGGTTCACCTAATGATTTAACAATTAGAGAAGTTGTTCTTGCTGGGAGTTTTACACGTTGTGCGGTTGTGTTTTTATGTGGGTTAACAGACAAGGATAATGTTTATAAATATGTAGTTCGTACTCTTCAATATGAAGAAGTGCAAAATGAAGCGGCTGTCGTTCAGACGTTATTGGATCGTTTTATTTCTATTGCGGAAGTGGGTAAGAAGACAACGTTTCCGGATATTATAAATGCGATTTTAGCGGGAGATACAGTTATATTAATTGATAATATTCAAACTGCTATCGTTATTAATAGTAGGGCTTGGGAGAAGAGAAGTTTAGAGCCACCAGTGACAGAAGATTTAATACGCGGACCGAGAGTTGGATTAAATGAAGATATTAATGTGAATAAAATGTTAATCCGACGCAGTTTACGCGATCCAAAGTTGAGGTTCCAATCTTATATTATGGGGAAGCGATCGCAGAAAGAAGTAACCCTAGTATATATAGAAGATATTATTAATCCTCACATTGTAAAAGAGTTAGATCGCCGTCTTCAATCAATAGTGACAGATGTTATTTTGGAAACAGGTACGATTGAACAATTAATTCAGGATAATAATTTATCTCCATTTCCACAGTTTTTGAATACAGAGAGGCCAGATAATATTATAGCGTCATTAGCGAAGGGAAAAGCGGCCATTTTAGTAGACGGATCTCCGTTTGCTCTTATTGCACCGCTTGTGTTTGTTGATATTTTTCAATCTGTAGAAGATCATTACGAGCGCTGGGTGATTGGAACGTTACTAAGATTTTTACGTATGGGTTCAGGTATAATCGCGGTTTTGTTACCAGCTATGTATGTAGCACTTGTATCTTATCATCAAGGACTTATTCCTTCTAAACTGGCTTATTCAATTGCAGGTGCGAGGGAAGGTGTTCCGTTTCCAGCATATATTGAAACGTTAATGATGGCCTTGACTATGGAATTAATACGAGAAGCTGGAATCCGATTGCCCAAACCAATGGGACAAACGATAGGGATTGTAGGAGGTCTTGTAATTGGAGAAGCTGCGGTAAATGCAGGGATTGTAAATCCGTTTTTAGTTATTATTATTGCAGTTACTGCGATTGCTACGTTCTCGCTTCCTGTATATAGTATTACGATTACGTTCCGAATTTTACTTTTCGTCTTTGTATTAGCTGCAACGGCTTTTGGACTGTATGGGATCATTCTAGCTCTGATTGCACTTGCTATTCATATTACAAATTTAACAAGTGTTGGTATACCGTATACAACTCCCATTGCTCCTGCATTTTATAAAGATTGGAAAGAAGAATTTATTCGCATGCCAAAATCGATGTTGAAAGATAGACCAGAGTACTTACAAACAAAAGATTCTACAATACGTCCAAAGGAGCGAAAATAAGTGAAACCATTTGAGTATGGCGATGAAGAGATTGGATCTCGGGAAATTGGGTTTGCGGTATCATCGACCATTATTGGTATAGGGGCATTGTCTATGCCGAGAGATATCGCTAACCAAACTTTATTTTCGGACGGTTGGATTATCTTGCTTTTGGGTGGATTGATTTGCGCAGTTTTAGGCTGGTTTGTGACGAGAGTGGCTATCTTATTTCCAAAACAAAATTTTGTTCAATATACGAGTGCGCATTTGACGAAGCCTGTTGCATACACAATTAGTTGTATTTTAGTATTAACGTTTGCTGCTTTGACAGCATATGAATCGCGAATGATTTCAGTTATTTCTCAAACGTATTTATTTAGTGATACACCAATACAACTACTGTCTTTCTTCTTCTTATTAGTTGTTATTTATGGAATAGCAGGATCAAGAGCAGCCTTATTAAGGTTAAATGTTTTATTCTTACCTATTGTTTTAATTGCGATAGTACTTCTTTCTTTATTGAATATAAATTTAATGGAAATAAATAATTTACTACCAGCTTTTCAAACGAAAGTAAGTCAATATGCTGTTGGAGTTAAAAATTCTATTTTTACGTTTATTGGATTTGAAGTAGCTTTATTTTATGCGGTGTTGCTGAATGATAAGACAGCGAAAAAAGCGCCGATGGCAGTCGCGAAAGCGGTGATGGTAAACGTGCTGTCATACATTTTAATATATGTAACTTGTATTAGTGTTTTTACGTATATGACAACACGTGGATTGACATATCCAACAATTGAATTAGGGAAAGAAATTGAAATTGGTGGAGGATTTTTAGAAAGGTTTGATGCGATTTTTTTTACGACTTGGATTATTACTATTTATAACACGACAGCAATGTACTATGATGTCGCATCTTTATTGTTTTGTGCTATGTTTCCGAAAGTGAAGAAACATATTTTTATTTTCGTAAGTGCCCCAATTATTTTTATGGCGAATATGATACCTAGTAGTTTGAATGCTTTATCAAGTTATGGGACTTATTTAGCTTGGATAGATATGGGGTGTGTTGTGTTAGCACCTTTGCTCGTTTTAATTGTATATAAAATAAAAAGAAGGAATGGTGGAAATGAAACACCTTCTTAAAATTATAATGGTTATGGCTTTAACTGGATTTATGAGTGGGTGTTCTGAGTTAGAAGAGATAGAAGAAAGAGGATTTGTAGTAGGAGCGGCTTACGATATCGTGAAGGAGAAGAAAGCGAATCCAATTATGAAAGGGACCTATCAGATGGTACTCCCCAGTAAATTGTCTCAACAGGGTGGACAAGGGGGTGGGGATAGCGAAAATTATATTAATGTTAGTGCAAAAGCAGATAGTGTATTTGAACAAATAAGAATAATCGCTAAAAAAATTAGCCGTACATTATTTTTCCCTCATATACAAGTGATTATTTTCTCTGAAGAATTACTTTCACATCCATACATTTTACAAAATACGTTAGATGTATATATTCGCGATCATGAAATGAGAAGAAATATTCGTTTGTTCGTTTCTAAGAAAAATGCAGAAGCTATTTTAAAACAAAGTGCCAAGCCTGAAAATTTACCGGCGCAGTATATTGATATGTTAGCTGAACACCCTCCGAAAAATGCCCAAATGATTGAGGCTGCAAGAATTGGGGAGGTACAGGAGAAGATGATCTCTAACCGCAGTTTTGTATTACCTATTCTTGAACTGACAAAACAAGGGGTACAAATGAACGGTGCAGCATTGTTTCGTGGAAAGGATAATAAATGTGTAGGCAATTTGAGTGGGGAAGAAACATTAGGGATGAATTATATAATAGGCAAAAAAATTGGAGGTTTTTTTACGATTCGTAAAAAAAATCAACTTATTACATATGAAATTCATAAGTTGCGTCGAAAAATTAAAGTATCTACAACGAATGCTACAAAACCAAAGTTTGATATTCATTTATCTCTGGAAGGCACATTGGCTGAGTTGCATTTCAGTGATCATAAAAAGGTTTTGAATGAAAAGCGTTTAGAGAAGGATATATCGGAAGAAATGGAGGAGCGTATTCAAAAATCGATTAAGCTTGTTCAAAAAAAATATAAGGTAGATGTATTAGAGTTAGGGGAAGTGTATAAGCGACATAATTATAAAGAGTGGACAAAAATAAGTAAGAATTGGGATCAAGGCGAAAATTACTTTAGTAATGCTGAAATTACTGTTCATGTTCATCCAACAATTGAACATTCAGGTTCAGCTTTACCGAAAAGAGTGAAATAAGGTGATGAAAGTTGTTTACTGGATTAGGAATTAGTTGCACGATATTAATGGCAGTTCTTCCAGGAACTATATATTTTATTCATAAAAAACTCACAACGTATGGAGCACAGCCGTGGAATACTGATGTGCAAAAAAAGAAACCTGAATAATTTCAGGTTTCTTTCGTGCAAAGCATATGTGAAGGGGGATACCTTCTATGTATGCTTTGCTTTATACAAGCCCTAACCAATGTACCAATTGTGTAGAGAGGAATGTAACAACAATGGCGATAACGGTAGGGATTGCAAACGATAAGAATGTCCATTTTGCACTTTTTGTTTCTTTGTATATATTAACAAGTGTTGTTCCGCACGGGAAATGAAGAAGTGAGAACAACATTGTGTTTAACGCTGTTAACCAAGTCCAACCATTTTCTAGGAATAGATTTTTAATTTGATTAAAATCATCTATTTCAGTTAAAGCCCCAGTTGATAAGTAAGACATTAATAAAATTGGGATTACAATTTCATTAGCGGGTAGTCCAAGAATGAATGCAGCTAGAATAAACCCGTCAAGTCCTAACATTTTAGCAAATGGATCTAGGAAGTTTACAAAATACATAAGTAAGCTTGTGTCACCGATAAAAATGTTAGCAAGTAACCAAGTTAATGCAGCCGCAGGGGCAGCAACAACTATAGCTCGTTTTAAAACATAGATTGATTTATCGAGTGTTGCGCGAACAATGGTATTCCAAACTTTTGGCTTGCGGTACGGAGGTAACTCAAGTGTGTAGTGAGTTGGAATCCCTTTTAAGGCTGTCTTTGATAGTACCCAAGAAACAGTTAATGTCATAATAACACCAATTACAACCATTCCAACTACAACGCCAGCAGTAACCAATGTTTGCATACTGCCTGTATAACCAGCAGCCATAAATAGTGAAGCCATTAAAATTAACATAGGCCAGCGACCGTTACAAGGAACGAAGTTGTTCGTTAAAATTGCTAGCATACGTTCACGTGGTGATTCAATGATACGTGTTGACATAATGGCTGCTGCATTACAACCAAATCCCATTGCCATTGTTAAAGATTGTTTCCCGTGTGCGCCGGATCGTTTGAATAAGCGGTCCATATTAAACGCGACACGTGGTAAGTATCCGTAGTTTTCTAATAGCGCGAACATAGGGAAAAAGATTGCCATAGGTGGTAACATAACGCTAATAACAGCACCGATACCACGGAACAAACCAAGTATTAAAATGCCATGTAACCATTCAGGTGCATGCGCTGCTTGGAACCAAGATGTTAAATATCCTTCGGCCCATCCGAAGAATTCGGCAATCATATCAGATGGTACGTTAGCGCCTGCAATTGTAAGATAAAAAATAATAGATAAAATACCGAGCATAATTGGGAATCCCCAGATTGGAGATGTGAAAATTTTATCTAGTTTTTCGGAACGATATAATTTATCAGTATTTGTATATTGGACAGATTCTTTACATATGCTTGCAGATGTTCGGTAAATATCTCCGACTATATCATCTCGTATATCTTCTTTTGAAAGTGTTTGTGCATGTTGAATAATATAGTCTAATGGAAGACCTTTACTGGCTGAGTGAGATTCCATTAATTACGACCTCCCTTACAAGTGGTTCATTATGGTGTTTTTGAAGTGTAGTTAAGAAATTTTTATCTCCATCTAATATACGTAACGCAATCCAACGTGCTGGATACGTATCACCGAACACTTTATAAATTTGTGGTTCTAATTCCTGAATCATATTTTCAATTTTTTCGCTGTAAGTAATTTTAATTGGTGTTGGAATTAGTTTTTTATTTGCTACTCTTGCAATAACATTTAGCAAATGACCAATACCTACTCGGTTACGTGCTGAAATTTTAACGACAGGTACACCAAGTGATTTTGCTAATTTCTTTTCATCGATAACAATCCCTTTTTTCTCGGCTTCATCAATTAAGTTAATGCAAATGACTACATTATTTGTCATCTCCATCACCTGGAGTGCTAAATTTAAATTTCTTTCCATAGCAGTTGCGTCTATAACAACTACAGTTACTTCTGGTTTTTCAAATATAATATAATCCCTCGCTACTTCTTCGTCTGCGGAATTTGAGTATAGTGAGTAAGTTCCCGGTAAATCTATTAATGTATAATTACTTCCGTTATGTTCATATTCTCCTTCAGCTTTTAAAACAGTTTTTCCCGTCCAGTTTCCAGTATGTTGTTTTAAGCCTGTTAAAGTATTAAATAATGTACTTTTCCCTGTATTCGGGTTACCAGCTAAAGCGATACGATGTTTGCTCATCTGAAATCATCTCCTATTAATACCCCGAAAATAAGGGAGCTTTCTTCTTTACGCAGTGCAATAGTTGTGTTGCTCACTTGATAAGCGACCGGATCTCCAAGTGGACTGCGTTGCAATACTTTAATCGTCGCCCCCGGGATAAATCCCAAATCTAATAAGCGTCGTTTCATAGTTCCTTCTAATTGTATCTTCTCAATTTGTACAAACTCTCCTATTTTAAATTCGGAAAGTGGTTTTATATTAGCCGATACCATAAAAGTTACCTCATCTCTATATTTTTAGTTTGAGTTTAAAAAGTTTCCTAAGGTAAACTTTTTGTTAGTAATATAGTAGACTACATTGGATTATGTTGTCAATTAGTACTTTAAAAATATTCATTTATTTTTAGAATTGTTCCAATTTATTTAGTTGTACTAAAAAATATTACTGAAATTATTTTTAATGTGCATAAATTAGGTGTGTAAAAATTACAAAATACAGCGGAATTGTAAATGTAACTTTAACGAAAAGGGAAAAAGAGAGAAAAACATTTACATTGAATTTACATTGTTAAGAATATATTTACATTGCAGCGTAGTTAGTGTGGTTTTTGTTGGGTTATTTAACTATAAATGTTGGGATTTCTAGCTTTTAAGGATTATTATCGTCATTTACTTAAAATTAAAAATTGCTTAACACTCACATAATATTGTTGTCCTACAATGAATTTGTGTTCGAAAGAAAATGAATTCGAAAAGTGATAATCCAAATGGGGGTACAAGACATGGTTATGAAAAAAGGTATTAAATTTTCTTTAGCAGCTTTAGTGGTAGCAGGAGCATTAGTTGGTTGTGGGAAAGCAGAAGATACAACTAGTAAAGAAACTGCTAAAGGAAGCGATAATACAAAACAAGAATTATCAGGTACGATTGCAGCGGCTGGTTCTACAGCTCTTCTACCTCTTGCGGAGGAAGCTGGAAAGAAATTCATGGAGAAAAATTCAAAAGTTTCTATTCAAGTTCAAGGTGGCGGTAGTGGAACTGGGATTAACCAAGTAGCATCTGGTGCAGTGCAAATTGGTAATTCGGATGTTCCGTCCGGAGATAAAATAAAAGATGCTGAAAAGGCGAAAGAATTAGTAGATAACAAGGTAGCGGGTATTGCATTCGCTCTTGTCGTAAATAAAGATGTAAAAGTTGATAACTTAACAATGCAACAAGTACAAGATATCTTCACTGGAAAAGTAACAAACTGGAAAGAAGTAGGCGGAAAAGATGAAAAAATCAATGTAATTAATCGTCCGGCTTCATCTGGTACACGTGCTACATTTGAAAAAACGATTATGAAAGACGCGAAAATTAATGATGGAACTGGTACAACACAAGATTCTAACGGTGCAGTAGAGCAAGCGATTAACTCTACTCCTGGTTCGGTGAGTTATTTAGCAATGTCTTACATGGTCGGCGAGAAAAAAGGCGCACTACAAACAGTGAAAATTGATGGTGCTGAACCGAAAGTTGAAAACATTGCGTCTGGTAAATATCCATTCTGGTCTTACGAATATATGGTAACAAAAGGTGAAGCGAAGGAAGCGACGAAAGCTTACATCGATTATGTAAAAGGTAAAGATTTTGAAAAGCAAGTAGAAGATATGGGCTACATTCCAATGTCTAAATTAAATAAGTAATAAAATTTTATGGGGCTGGCTGCAAGGCCAGTCCTGTTCATTTCAATCTGTGAAGTGGGGTCTGTCCTGTGATGAAGGGGAAAAAACAAATTAATTACGTAAAAAGTGAATATATAGGAAGATCACTTGTTACGTTTTGTGGTATTTTTATTGTTTTAATTACATTAGCTATTATTGCGTTTATTTGTGGGAAAGGTATTCAATCTTTTACGCAAAGTGGTATCTCATTTACTGAGATGTTAACATCGACAAAATGGAATCCAAATGCTGATCAAGGATCCTTCGGGGCTTTAATTTTCATTGTAGGTTCAACGGTGGTTTCGTTAGGTGCGGTTATTATTAGTGCACCAATTGCTATAGCTCTTGCTATATTCATGAATTTAATTTCGCCAAAGTTTGGAAATAAAGTATTGAAGCCTGTTCTAGAATTGTTAGTTGGTATTCCTTCGGTTGTATACGGGTTATTAGGTGTTACGATTTTAGTACCACTATTACGTGATTCGTTTGGGGGAGTAGGCTTTAGCTTAATTGCAGGTATTGTTGTATTAAGTATTATGATTTTACCTACTATTGCTAGTATCGCTTCTGATGCAATACGTTCTGTTCCATTTGATTATTTAGAAGCTTCTTATGGTCTAGGATCAACGAAATGGCAAGCGATTAGCCGAGTAATTGTTCCTGCTGCGAAGAAAGGGATTTTAACAGGTGTTGTTTTAGGTTTAGCGCGTGCTTTTGGTGAAGCGCTAGCGGTTCAAATGGTAATCGGGAATACGATTAAATTACCAGAAGGAATATATAGTCCGACAGCGACGTTAACTGGTATTTTAACAATGGACATGACGAATACATTGAACGGAACTGCTTGGAACAATGCGCTATGGACTTTAGCGATGATTTTACTTATTATTTCATTCCTGTTTATTTTAGTAATTCGAGCGATTGGGCAAAGAGGTGAGCGATAATAATGAATGCAAGAACGGTAAATAAAGTTTGGACAGGTATCTTTTATGCGGTTGCAGCTTTAGTTGTAGCTTTGCTAGTGTTCTTAGTATTTGAAATTTTACAAAAGGGATGGGGATTTTGGGATCCTAATTTCTTGTTTGGAGAACCAAGCAATACAAGAGCTGGTGGTGGGATTGGTCCGCAGTTATTCAATTCCTTCTACATGCTTGTTATAACGCTTATTATATCTATTCCTCTTGGATTAGGTGCTGGAATATATTTAGCAGAGTACGCAAAACAAGGACGTTTTTTAAATTTTGTTCGTCTATGTATAGAGACGATGGCGTCTTTACCTTCTATTGTTGTTGGTTTATTTGGTTTGTTAGTGTTCGTTACAATGACAGGTTGGGGATACACAGTAATGGGTGGTGCTCTTGCTTTAACTATTTTAAATTTACCAGGTTTAACGCGTGTTTGTGAAAATGCGATTTCAGAAGTTCCTCATAATGTAAAAGAGGCAAGTCTTGGATTAGGTGCAACGAAGTGGCAAACAATCGCTCGTATTATTATCCCATCGTCATTACCACAAATTATTACAGGGATTATTTTAGCGGCGGGTCGTATATTTGGGGAAGCGGCAGCATTAATTTACACAGCGGGTTTAACATCCCCGATTTTAAATTCAGCAGCGGATTTATCAAGTCCTGCGCATCCTTTAAATCCGTTTAGACCAGCTGAAACATTAGCGGTTCACATTTGGAAATTAAATTCTGAAGGAGTTATTCCAGATGCGAAGTTGATTGCGACAAAATCTGCAGCTGTATTAATTATTATGGTATTACTATTCAATGTTATTTCACGCTTGATAGCATCTATATTACACAAGCGCTTTACAGGAACGAAAAGAAAAAGTAAAACAACGAAAAAGGTAAAAGCGGCATAAATTATAAAGAAGAACTCTCTATTTATAGGTAGGGGGTTCTTTTGTATTTTAATATAGAAGGAATGGATGTAATGATTGTTGAATTTGTGATTAATTATAAAGAAGAACAGATGTAATTTGGATTGTGGATTCTAGTAAACCTATAGAGCAATATGTGGAAAAAATGATGGATTTTATGAATAAATAGAGAGAAGGCGTTATCTTCATTTGTGAAGGTAACGCCTTTTGTTTTTAAATATCAGGTGTTTCTGTAGAAGTGCTTATTTTCCTACGGGAGCGTCTTTTTCTCCCGATTTTATCTAATAGTTCATACATAACTGGAACGACTACTAATGTAAGAGCAGTTGAGACTGCCAAACCGCCGATGACGACGACGGCTAAACTTTTTGATACCATACTTCCTGCTTGGGATTGGCCAAATAGGAGTGGGAGCATAGCAACGATTGTTGTAATAGCTGTCATAATAATTGGGCGTAGTCTAGTAGAACCTGCTTCAAGTAAGGCTTCTCTAGTTTCCATTCCGTGTTCCCGATTTTGTTGGACTCTTTCTATTAATACAATAGCGTTTGTAACAACAATCCCGATTAACATTAATGCGCCGATCAAGGAATTTACATCAACAGGTGTTCGTGAAATGATTAATCCTAAAATACCACCGACAGCAGCTAACGGTAAGGAGAATAGGATTGCAAAAGGAGCACGTGCTTGCCCGAAGGTGATAACCATAATTAAATATACAATCCCGATTGCAATCCCCATAATTTTGAATAAATCTGTAAAATTCTCTTGCATAGATTCAGTAGCTCCTGCGATATTTACTTTTGCACCACTAGGTAAATCTAAGTCAGTCATCGCTTTATTTACTGCTGTGTTTACTTTACTCAAATCTTCATTTGAAGCTTCGGCTGTAATTTGGATTGTTTCTTTTCCGTCTTTATGGAAAATTTCTGTTTGCGTTTGTTTTTCTGAAATAGTTGCGATGTCTTTTAAAGGTATTGGTCCATTAATAGGTGATAGTATGTTTGTATTTAAAATATCTTCTTGTTTATTAATGTTTTCTTTTTTGTGTTCTATCATAATAGTAGCTTTTTCGTTATTAATTGTAATTTCGCCAATAGGTGATTTCTTCATAAGGAATGCTACTTGTTGCGCAGCTATTTCTGGTGTTAAACCTAGTTGTTCAGCCTTTGTTTGATCAATATGAATTTGCCATTCTTTTTTAGAGTCTTCTAAATTTGTTTTTACTTTAGAAAGATCATCCATGCTTTTTAGTTTTGTTTCAACGATAGTAGCCGCCTCTTTTAAATCCGCTTCGTTAGTAGCTGTTACGTTAAATTGTAAGTTATTGCCGCCGCCAGAGCTTGAATAACTTGTTTTTATATAATCAAGTTCAGCAGGCTCAAAAGTTTTATTTTCCTTTTTTAAATCTTTAATATATTGATCAATATCAGAACCTTTTTTAAAGACTACGAATATACTAGCGAGGTTATTTTTAGTTGTTTGCCCCCATTGTGCATCTTCTGCGCTAGATCCCATTCGTAAAATAACGTCTGTTATATCTGAATTAGAAAGTAATTTCTTTTCAAAATCAAATGCTTTTTGTTTTTGAGATTCAGCATTATAATCGGCTGGAAATGTCATGTTAATAGATAACATTGTGTCGTCTTCAGATTTTATGTTTGCTTTCGGTAGTAATATATAAGCTGCAATTGATCCTACAAATAATAAAAATGCAGTAAGTAGAATAATGAATTTATGAGAAAGAGCCCACTTTAATGTAGCGACATATCGTGATGAAGAATTTGGCTTTCGATGCTTTGTTTTTTTGAGTAGTAAAAAAGCCATAAGTGGAACAACTGTTAGTGCAACGATTAAGGATGATAGTATAGAATATACAACTGCTAATACCATAGGTAACATTAATTTTCCGATTGCTCCCGCTACGAGGCCGATAGGTAAAAAAACAGCGACCGTTGTTAAAGTAGAAGAAGTAATTGCGACTGCGACTTCTTTCGTTGCATCGAGAATGATATCTTTAGAGAAAGAATCTTTTTGTAAACGGCGGAAAATATTCTCGATGACAACGATACTATCATCGACGAGACGTCCAACCGCAACAGCTAAACCACCGAGGGTTAAAATGTTAAGCGTAATGTTAGATTGATGTAGTAAAAAGAGTGTTAATAAAATAGATAATGGAATACTGACAACAGCGATGAGTGTTGTTCGGAAGTTACGTAAAAAGATTAAGATAATTAGAGTTGCAGCAATTGCTCCAAGTATTACTTCTTTTCCCATGCTAGTAACAGCATTTTCAACTTGTTCATGGGTTGAAGCCAAAAGTTTAATAGAAAATTGATCTTTATATTCCTTATCTATCTCTTTAACTTTTTTATCAATCTCTTTTCCAATGGCAACTGCATTTTTACTCGGTTCTTTCATGATGATTAATCCTGTGCCTTCTTCTCCGTTTATATGTGAGATTGTATCGTAGTGTTGTTTAATTTCAATTTGAGCAATGTCTTGCAATTTCACTTGGGGTGCCACAGTGATGTTTTTAATGTCATTTACATTTTTTATGTCCCCAATGACGCGGAGGTTGTATTCTTCCTGATTAACAGTAATTGCCCCAGCTGGAGTAGAAGTTTCTTTTCCTTGTAAAACAGTTAGTACCTGCTGTGATGTTACGTTTTTGTTTTTTAATTGGTTCGGATCAAGTACGATAGATAATTCAGAGGTGGATTTTCCGAAAAACATAACGTTGGCAACACCATCAATGTTTTCGAGTTGTGGTACGATTTCTTTTTCAATTTGTTTTTCATCTGCTTTTGAAAAACCGTTTTGTTTCTGGATAGTAATTTGAGCGAGTGGAATCATAGAAGTGTTTAATTGACTAACTACGGGCTTGGTTACATCTTTAGGTAATTTAATTGTATTGACGGCTTTTTCGACTTCGCGTGCTGCATCTTTCATGTTTGCTTTTGATGTATACGCAATGTCGATACGTGATAATCCCTCGTATGTAGAAGAAGTAATGGTGTCGACGTGTTCTAAATTGCGAAATTGTTTTTCGAGAGGATCAGTTACATCCTTTGTCATCGTTTCAGCGTCGAGTCCTTGAGATAAGGTTGTGACGGTAATTGCCGGATTGTCGATACTTGGTAAAAATTCCATAGGTAATTTAGAGCCGGAATAAACACCGAGTATGGAAATGAGAAAGATCATGATGATAATGGCAGCTCGGTTTTTTAATGAAAACTTTGTTAACCTATCCATAAAATAATTCCTCCATTGGTTTATTTATAGTTGAGTGCGTCCTTTCTTACTATATAACAAAAAATGGATATTTTTCATTAATTAAATGTAAAAAAATTCTAACAATATCCTTAAGTTTATATTAGGATTGGAATGTTGTTAATTTGTAGGGGGGGAATTTTCGGATGAGAAGGAAGGGGATAATGCGTGCGAGTGGCTGTTTAATGTAGATGGGATTTTTTCTTACGGCTAATTTGTATAGTTATTTTATAGAAGGATAATTATTATAAACCTTAATATAGAAGAGAATGAAAATTTGGGAAGGTATTGTGAAATTCAATTTGGTTGAATGAAGTGTAGTAGTATACAATCAGAATAACTATTTTTAGTAGAGAGGATAATAGTTATTTCTATAGAAGAAAGTAGGGTAGATAATTTTTTTATATTTTTATAAAAAAACACTTGTTATTTAAAGAGTGTGATGGTATATTAATAAACGTCGCTGATGCGGAAACGCAGAAAACGACAAAAAAGAAATTTTAAAACTTAGTTGACATCGAAAAATGAAGATGTTAATATGATGAAGTCGCTTCTGAAGCGGCGGACAAGTTCTTTGAAAACTGAACGAAACAAACAACGTGAAACGTCAATTTTTATTTTAGATGCTAGACAAACTAACTTTATTGGAGAGTTTGATCCTGGCTCAGGATGAACGCTGGCGGCGTGCCTAATACATGCAAGTCGAGCGAATGGATTAAGAGCTTGCTCTTATGAAGTTAGCGGCGGACGGGTGAGTAACACGTGGGTAACCTGCCCATAAGACTGGGATAACTCCGGGAAACCGGGGCTAATACCGGATAACATTTTGAACTGCATGGTTCGAAATTGAAAGGCGGCTTCGGCTGTCACTTATGGATGGACCCGCGTCGCATTAGCTAGTTGGTGAGGTAACGGCTCACCAAGGCAACGATGCGTAGCCGACC
>NZ_JBPWAP010000014.1:0-100796 GCF_051776705.1 Bacillus cereus group sp. BceL291
GGTCGGCAACACTCTATCTACAAATTTAAGTATCTCATAAAAATAGATACTCTTGGGTTTATAGGTACATCCCGTCCCTAAAAAACCTAACTTAATCATACGAGGAGGTGATACACATGGCAATTGAAACAATCGTAATGGATTTAACTTTACGTCTTGTCTTAAACAACGGATTAGATAAGAACGGCAAAACAGTTTTCAAGAGCAAACAATTTAAACGTGTTAAAACAAATGCGAGCTTAGATCAAGTACACAATGTAGCTCATGCTCTAGCTTCCTTACAAGCATCACCACTTCACGCTGTACAACTTGTAAGCACATCAGATCTTTCTAAACTATAAAGTAAAACTCGGATCAGTGGGGATTTTATTCATCCCCGCTGATTATTAGCCCGCAATTTAACCGGCAGACCCAAATCCCGTAAATAGCGGGATAAATACAAAGGAGGGAATAACACATGCAAGTACTAGAGTTGATTTTCGCGAAGGAAGATGGAAAAACAGTCGTTTTTTCTATCGATACGCCCATCACACCAATCGATGCACAAGTCGTAAATCAAGTAATGGATACAATCCTTGCCTCATCTGTATTTTCATCCATTGATGAAAATACAAGAAAAAAGGGAGCTCGCCTTGTAGAAAAAAATGTATCTGAAGTTCCCATTACTCTATAAAATGAAAAAGACGAATCTGCATCATTTTGCAGATTCGTCTTTTTTCTTCGGCATTTCAATCGGGATAAAAATCTTTGAAAAACCGACGCATACATACTTATAATGTTCTTCCCCTATATCAAACTCAGTCGTATATGTTGAGAAGAATATATAATCATTTCGCTTCGTATAATGATCAATTAATAACCCAACTTGTGGCTCAACATACTTTTTCGCTAACTTTTTACCGGCCGATGCCAAGTCGCCAAGGAGACCCTCTTCATTCTCTTTTTGAACTTCATCTAGCTTCTT
Organism: Bacillus cereus group sp. BceL291; assembly: GCF_051776705.1. Lineage (NCBI taxonomy): Bacteria > Bacillati > Bacillota > Bacilli > Caryophanales > Bacillaceae > Bacillus > Bacillus cereus group sp. BceL291. Next base: position 965 of record NZ_JBPWAP010000014.1, read on the forward strand.
ACTCACATCATTACGCTTCATAAACTGTTTCGCTGCCCATTCTGTATATTCGCCCTTACTCGGATTACTGTTTGCTAAATATACTAGGAGAACGACAACTAAAGCCATAATAATATACTTTTTCTTCATACTATATCACCGCCTACTCTTTTCTATTTTCATATATATGTACAAGCGATGCAAATTAGAAAGACTATCACCTATTGATTGTAAACGAATAGACAAAATTTACAATATGAAATAGAATATTAACAGTAAATTTACTTAATTTATATATAATTATATTCGGAATAAAAATTATAAGGGAGGATATAGAATTATGGATAATGAAAACAACATTTTTATTTCTAGTTCTACAATGATGCTTGAACCATGTAAACACCCTTATTACCGCACAAAAATTATCGACAGTAGCGGGAACCATCTTTACTCCTGTCAAACTGCTCTCCAACTTATACAGAAATCTTGTCTAACAAATATTCATTCTACTTATCAAGGGAGACGTAATGCCGTAAAAACAAAATTTAAATTCAAACAAAACGTTCCAATTCCGATCAATCATAGAGAATATATTTGTGCTTTCCCAACAGAATCTCCTGCTTCTCCAAATTGCATTTGGCTTTTCTTCAAACATGTTCATACAATAGAGTTTTTCAAAAAAGCTAAACAAGCTAAAATTCATTTTTCAAATGGAGCTACCGTAACGATACAAATTAGTCCCCATAAGTTAAGCCAGCAATTATGGAAAGCTGGATATGTATTATCCCAAATGAACATGCAAGATTCATCACCTTAATAACAAATAGAATGGAAGGTAGTATTTCCTTACCTTCCATTCTATTTTCTATTTTTATCCTTTTACACTATCCCGCATTTTCTCGATTGCTTGCCGATACATCCATCTTACTTGATAATATGTCATTTCCGTCTCTAAAGCGATTTCTCCCATCGTCTTCCCTACAAAAAAACGTTCAAAAATAATATACTTCTCCTTCTCGTCTAACACACTCATAAAATCCTTCACTCTTATTTCAACATCTTCAAAATGAAAGATATCCTCATACTCTCCTACACATACACACCTCTCCTCCACTGCGAACTCTTTCTTCAATCTCTCTAATATATAACCTCGCACCGTTACAACTGCATATGCGGGAAAACTCCCTTTCTCTGCATCATACCTTTCATACGCATACCAAAGACCAATTAAACCACATTGATAATACTCTTCATAATCTTTACGAATACCTAATTTCTTTATTTGATTTACAATCATACCTTCATACAAAACAACTGCCTCTTTAAAAGTCGCTGGCTTCACACAGTACCCGTTTCGAAAAGGTATACCTTTCTAGTATTCCGCGGTACCTTCACAATATAAAAATAAAGAAAAGATTTCATTGTGAGTAATTTTAAATACTACCAACGGAATTTGAAATTACACTAGATAGTATTTGAAATTTTGTTGGTGGTATTTGAAATAGGGGTAAAAATAAAAAAGGTGACTCCTTTAAAGAGTCACCTTTTTATTTTATTTCCTTATTGGAACATACCTTGTAAAGCGCCCATTCCAAGAGTTAAAACAAAGAAAACAATAGTAATAATTGTTGCCTGCTTTTTAGTTAAACCTGCTGTAATTTGAAGACCTAGCCATGTAACTGCATATCCCCAAATTGTAAACACTTCAAATTTACTTACAATGCCTTTTACAACACCACTACTTGAAGCAAAAATTGGCTCTAGGCCAGTGTACATTTCTTGACCTGATCCACCTAAAATATATGCTAAAATCGTATTTATTAATAAACCTAGTAATGAAATAACACTTGAATATACAGTAATCGCTAATAATTTTTTATAAGAAGTATCATTGCTTATAAATACCATTAACACTTTATACACCACGGCACTAAGTAGAAAGACAAATGCCATACTAATAGCAATTACCCCAAATCCCATACCATATGTCATTGCAGCTGAAACAGTAACACCTAATTCCTTATTAAGCTTAATTGCTTCAGGTGTTAGAGAATATACATAAGCAGCAAATCCCCCAACAAGCCCAGCTATTAAAACAAGTAGCCAAAATGCACCCCAAACTGCATTACTCGTCTTCATTCTCTCAAACTGCTCACTTGGAGAAGTAATCATTCCTAATAATGATGGCTTCTTCGCACCTACATCTTGCGTATTAATATTAGCTTCCATTATAACGCCTCCTTCTATTTATATAACCCGTTCTAACGGGCGGTTCACTTCCTCATATAGAGGCTACGAACCGCCCACTAGAACGGTAATGTGTAGTTCTACTACACTATTAATTACTCATAACGCAATGCTTCAATTGGATCTAATTTCGCAGCTTTGTTCGCTGGAATTAATCCGAAAATAATACCGAGTGTCATCGAGAACAGTACGCCTCCAACGACAACTTCCCATGAAACGAGCGGTGGCCATTTCGCGAATGTAGAAACGATATATGCTCCGCCATACCCAAGACCAATTCCGATTAAACCACCTAGAAGTGTTAACATAACTGCTTCAATTAAAAACTGTAATAAAATTTTACTACGCGTTGCTCCAAGTGCTTTACGTACACCAATTTCACGTGTACGCTCCGTTACAGATACGAGCATAATGTTCATAACACCGATACCACCAACGACTAATGAAATACCAGCGATACCACCGATAATCATTGTCATAATACCGGTCATCTTCGAAATACCTTCTTGAATTTCTTTTAAATTCATAACTTCATATTTACCAGTTGCATCAGTTGGTTTACGACTATTTAAAACATCTGCAGCTTTTTTACCTGCTTTTTCTAGATTATCTACATTTTTTGCTTGAACAGAAATATTTTGAATTTCATCTTTTCCATACAGTGTCGGCCATAATGAAATTGGAACTAGCGCTTCTGATGGTCCCATTCCCATAAACTCATTATCTGATTTGTAGACACCAATAATTTGCATCGGTTGACCTTTCATTTCAATAATTTTACCGACTGGATTGGTATCCTTAAACACCTTTTCTTCCATTTGTTTACTAATCATAACAACGTTATTACCTTGATCCACATCTGATTCTTGTAAAGAACGTCCCTTTAACAACTTTACTTTATTTACTGCAAAGTACTCACTATCTAATCCAGTAATACTCACCATTTCTTTTTTATCTTCAATATCAAGTGGTTCCATGGTTGAATTTGTTGTTACCACATGTGCGATTTCTGGAATTTTTTTAATTTCAAAAATGTCTTCTTCAGTTATCTTCGGTGCTTCTACCATTCCCATACCGAAAGGATCGTTTATATCTGCACTATAATGAATCGGAACCGTTTGATTACCTGCCCCAACAAACTGGGATTTCAATGCAGCTTCCCCGCCTTGCCCAATTGCAACGACAGTAATAATCGAACCTACCCCGATAATAATACCGAGCATCGTAAGAGCTGAACGTAGTTTATGAGCTAAAATAGAAGATAGGGCAATTTTTATACTATCTAGTAAACTCATACCGCACACCTTCTATCTTCTGTAACTTTCCCGTCCCGCAGTACAATGCGGCGAGAAGAATACGCTGCTACTTCCTCTTCATGCGTAACCATAACAATCGTCGTACCTTCTGCATTAAGCTTCGTGAAAATATCCATAACTTGCTCACCAGACTTCGTATCAAGTGCACCAGTCGGTTCATCGGCCATAATGAACGTTGGATTATTCGCAATCGCTCTTGCAATCGCTACACGCTGCTTCTGTCCACCTGATAACTCATTTGGTAAATGATGCACGCGATCTGCCAATCCAACTTTACCTAACGCCTCCAAAGCACGCTTGCGACGCTCCGCTTTCTTCACGCCACCATATACGAGCGGAAGCTCAACATTTTCCACTGCGGAAAGACGAGGTAGTAAATTAAAATGCTGAAATACAAAGCCAATATATTCATTACGAATTAAAGCAAGCTTTGACTCGTCTGCTGTTAAGATATTCACGTCATTCAGCATATATTCGCCTTCTGTTGGACGATCTAAACAACCGATAATATTCATAAGCGTCGACTTACCAGAGCCAGACGGTCCCATAATCGAAACAAACTCACCGCTCTGAATCGTTAAACTAATACCATGCAAAATCGGCACCGCCAATTTTCCTTGATAATACGTTTTAGCAATATTATTTAACGTAATCATTTCTCTTTCACTTCCATTCCGTCATACACATCGTCGGAAGGATTTTTAACCACCTTTTGCCCCACTGTTACGCCTTCTACAACCTCTGTCCAGTCCCCATCAGTAGAACCTTTTTTCACATTTTGTTTACGAAGCTTACCTTTATCCTCAACATAAACAAATGCATCATCGCCTTTTGCTACAATGCTCTTACTTGGGACAGCAATCATCTTCTTATTCTCTAAGTTTACTTGCAGAGAAACGTGGTAACCTGGAGATAAACCGTCTTGGCTATCAAGACTTGCTTTATATGTATATTGAGACATATTTTGAGTTGCTTCACCCATGCCGCCAGCTTGCGCCATCTCTGCACTCGTTGGGAACTCACTTACCTCTGTAATCTTACCTGTCCACTTCTTCTTATTATTTGCTTTCGCCGTTACAGTGAATGTTTGATCTTTTTGAATTTGTGACTTCTGAAGCTCAGTTAACGTACCTTGAACTTGGAATGGATCTTTAGAAGCTACTTGTAAAAACGCTTTTCCTTGACCACCTAACGCTTGAGATGAGCTTTGTGCCGCATCTTTATCTAACTTTTGAACAACACCAGCGAAATTACTATAAATCGTAAGTTCTTTCTGCTTCTTACTTAACTCTTCTTTCTGCAACTTTCCTTTTTCTTTCTCAAGGTCAATTGTTTTTTGCCCTATCTCTAACTCGTTTACTTGCTCGTCCATCGGATCTGTTACTTCTTTCCCAGCTCCGCTATCTTTCGCCTTCTTAATTTCTTTCTTCAACGAATCAATCTTCTTTTTCCCTTGATCGTAACGCATATCTGCCATCTTCTGATCAAGCTCAGCTTGCTTCATTTGAAGATTAATCTCTTCATTATCATAAGAGAATAACTTCGTACCTTTTTCTACCTCTTGCCCTTCTTTTACCTCAATATCTTTCACTTTCCCTTTGGCCGGATCTGCATAGAAGCTTTCAATATTACCAGGCTTCACCTGACCAGAAATTAACTTCGTATTATTCAACTTACGCTCTGTCACTTTCTCAAAACTTACAGCATCAGCATTTGTTGATGCACCCTTCTTTTTACTTTGCATAACAAAAATATTAATTGCCGCTACAATAACAATTAGTGCAATAACCCCAATAATAATCCATTTCTTCTTCTTGTTTGGAGTACGAACCGTATTTGGTAACATATTCTCTCTCCTTTTTATAACTTAATATTTTAATATAAAAATTGTATAAAACTTTCTGAAAATAGATTACATATTATTACATTGTTTTTACAAAGTTTTACACATCCATTTATATTGTAACAAAAATTCCAATGATTAGAAATATGACATTATATCTTTTAAGATAGATTTAAGGAAAGGAAAAAGGATAATTTAAATTGAATTTTCAAGTACTTTTTATATGAATGTAAGCCATCTTTTATTAATAAACTTCTTACCAAGATAAATTATTAAAATCATTTTTGTCATATATATTTGACATTTCATCTATTCAATTATAAAATGTCACATATAAATGACATTTTGGTACACGAGGTCTACAACCATCAATGGGAGGGTTATATTTGAATAACGTTAAACAATATCGAAAATCTGAAGGGCTATCGCAACTAGAGTTAGCTAAAAAAGTTAACGTGGCGAGACAGACAATAAATTTAATTGAAAACAATAAATATAATCCCTCTTTAGCCTTATGTATTGAATTAGCAAAAGCACTAAAAACAGATTTAAATAGTCTATTTTGGGAGGGAGATTAAATGATGAAAATTGAATGGAAAGAAAGAGTTTATAATAGTTTTGTTGGAACACTAAGTGAGAGAGATGAATATCAAAAACAAGAAATCAATAAAGAGTTATCTGTAGCTGGAATTGGTTTATGGTGGTTAAATATGTTGGTAATGCTTATTATGTTACTTGTTGATACTATGAACCACACAATATCTATAGGAACTATATTTATTTTTCTATCTAATATGATTTACGCTAATTATTTAGCCTTTAAATTCAAGAAAAAAGGTTTAAGTGATACTGAATGTGCAACAAAAGAAGAATATTTACAACACAAGAAAAAATTAAGAAAAGCTGGCTTAAAAGCAGGTGTGCTTTGGGGCTTTCAAATGTTTGTTTTTATGAATTATATCCTTCCCTATGTAGGTTCAGAGGAAATCTCTATTTCTTTATTTAAGGTTGTAATTTTCATCTGTGGGGGCGGATTTTTCGGTATAACCATGTATCTATTTGGTTTATGGAATCTAAAAAAATTATATTAATTAACAAAAATCATTTATATATTAAACTGCAATTTTTCATACTGTTTGTTTTTTCTAATATAAAAGCTATCCAATCACACACAATTGGATAGCTTTTCAAACAAAATATTACGCTACTTTAGGATCTTTTCTCTCATGTCCACGTTGAACAATAAATAAGAAGATTGTTGATAAAACCGCACCTGTTAATAGTAAGATGAAACAACCATCCCAGCCAGAACTATCAACAATAACACCAATTGCTGCGTTAGCTACAAGACTTCCGCCTACATAACCGAATAGACCACACATACCAACTGTCGTACCTACTGCAAATTTCGGTACTAATTCCATCGCACTTAAACCGATTAAGAACTGTGGTACATAAATTAAACAACCGATAATAGAAACTGCAATACTTACAACAAGTACGCTAGTTGCTTGCCAATATATAAACGTACCAATAACAACTCCAACCATACTAATAATACATAATGGCATACGTTTTCCTTTAAATAATTTATCACTTAAAAAGCCAACGATTAATGAACTTGGAATTGCCATACCTTCAAAGATTGCATATGCCGCATGCGCTTCTGCTTTTGAAAATCCTTTAACTGTCGTTAAATAAAGTGGAACCCAGTTAATAACACCGAAACGAATTAAATAAACAAAAGCATTCGCAATACATAAGAACCATACAAATTTATTTTTCACTACATACTTCATTAAAATTTCTTTTGGTGACATCTTGTTAGCATTATCTGCTTTTTCAAGATTTTCATAGTCATTACGATACTCATCAATTGGAGGAAGACCTTCAGATTCTGGTGTATCCTTCGCATTGATCCAAACAAGTACTGCAATTACCATTGCGATAATCGCAGGGAAAATAAACACGCCGCCTTGCCAATGATTTTCACCGAAAATACCTACACCAATTCCGACAAGTGGTGGCACAAGCATTCCACCAACGTTATGTGAAATATTCCAAAGGCCTGTTTTCGTACCACGTTCTTTCTTCGAGAACCATTTCGTCATAACAATACTACAAGGTGGTGCTCCCATACCTTGTACAATACCGTTAACAACGAGTAATGTAACAATCATCCCAAATGATGATGCAAAACCGAAACAAATATTTACAAGCCCTGATAAGAATAAACCGACTGCGATAAAGCGCTGGGCGAAAGCTTTATCTGATAAATTACCCATAAAGAACTTACTAAATCCATAAACAATTGCCATTACTGAGCCTAGTAGACCAATTTCAGCTGTACTAAAACCATATTCTTGTACTAAATACGTACTTGATAACGTAAAGTTACTACGAACTAAATAATAAGCAGCATATCCAACTGAAATTCCGATTAACACACGAATACGTAGTAATCGATATACACGGTCGATCATATCCGCTGGCAATCTTTCAATTGCAGGTGCTGGCTTGAGCCATTTAAACATATATTTCCGTCTCCTTTTCTCACTTCAGAGAGAGACGCTGTCTATTCCATATCTCGATTATTCCGCTATTTGATATATTTTGGTTCGTCCTTCTAACCGGCTGTCCTTCTATTTCTTTCTCATTCTTCGCAAACATCGTTGGTACGCCAAACGACACTTTTTCTAAAATATGCCCCGCTTCTTCTGATAAACAATAATCAATAAATAAATCCGCAATAATACCACTCGGTGCACGTTTTAGTTTCGAAATCGCATTAACAGATAACCCTGTTTGCTCAGGTTCGTTACTTAAAATCGGAAAGCCTTGTTTTTGAAGCATTCTCTGATCTCCCATAAAGTTGATGCCTATCATATATTCACCGCTCGCAACAAGTTCTGCTGGGATGTAACCATTCACTGTTACTTCTCCAACTTGTTCTGCCAGATTCTTCACATATCCCTTCGCTTCCTCTTCACCTAACGTATCAATCAGTGATTGGAAAAACGTATATGCTGTACCTGAAACATTTGGATCGGGCATGACAATCTTTCCTTTATATATTGGATTCAATAAATCTTTCCATCTTAATGGATACGAGAGACCGAGCGGCGCTATTTCCTCGTTCCACCGCTCTTTATTAATCGCAATTGCCAGCTTCTCCACTTCATAACCGTACCAATAACCATCTTTATCTTTAACAGTTTTTGAAATACGATTTGCGTGTTGGCTTATCACAGGAATAGAAAGATTTTTTTGCTTCATCATTTGATGCGCATCTACTGTACCGCCAATAATAATATCCGCCTTCGGATTTCCAGCTTCTTCTTCCACTCTACGAAGAAGTTCTTCTGTTGAAAGACGAATAAATTCATACGTACATCCACGTGGTTTACAAAATGATGAAAGTAACGCTTCACCAACTTCCTCACGAGCCGCCACATACGCAACAATATGACGATCATCCAAAATAGGGAGACCATTTTTACTATATTTAATAGAGGTTGTATCTCGAGAGCAACTAGACATCGCTCCTCCAATTACTAGCAAAAAGAAGAAAAAGGCTATCTTTCTCATGACGCATTCTCCTTTACGAATAACTCTGCTAGAGAGCCTTTCATATACATGACATTTCCGTTATTATCACCGAGATATTGCACAACAAAGTACGATGGATACACAGAAATCGTAAGAATATCTTCACGATCATTCTTTACACGCTTACCTGTTTTATAAGCTGTAATATAAGCAATCGGTTCATTCTGCGATTGTAATAACTTCTGAATTTCTCCGTAATCTGTAATTTGCTTTGCGGACCGAATAGAATCAAGTATGTGCGTAAGATTGATAGTACGTACCACATCGCCTTGACGTACTACGACATCCTTTGCTGAAGCAAAGAAATCACTAATACGCTCTGGCGTGTAATACAGGCTTAATAAATACGTTTGAAGTGCTGAAATCATCGGATCCATGCCATTCTTTCCGTATACATTTTCCCCATACTGGAACAAGTCACCTACTGCAAAAGTACGCTTATGTCCATTCAAGTACGTTACTTCTCCAGTAAATACTTGTTCTTGGCTCTTAACGTCCCCTGGCTCTATTCGAATTCGGTCAAAGAATGAAACAATCGTATGCAAACGAACTTCATCCGTTACAACGATTTCTCCCCACTTTTCATGTCTTACTTTCACTTCAATTGGAAGAGATTCATTCACCCTTTGTAAAACGGCTTGTTTATCATTTACAATGTTGATTCGATTATAGATTTGCTTCTCCATAACATAAAACAAAACAAGAGAAACAATCATACAAATGACAAACATAAGAATTTGAAATGATAGCCTTTTCATTTCTGCCTACCTCCAAGATAAAAAAACGTTGTTTCGAAAATACCGCATAATTGTTTCATAAATGTATCATTTAACCGCTTTCAAGTTTTTTATGTCTTCCATCCTTCTCGGAAGCAAAAATGTAATGAATATTGTAGTACCTATTTTTTCACTACTCTCAATCCGCATGCTTCCGCCCTGCTTATTCATAATCTCCTGACAAATATACAAACCATAACCATTCCCGTAACTAGAAGGAAGTGCCTTTCCTTTCGGAGACTCATTCCACTCTGCAAGCACCACTTCATCTATACCGATCCCATCATCATGAACAAAAACCTTCGCCTCATGCTCATTTACAATTACATTCATACGAATGTGCGAAGCATCACTATACTTAATTGCATTATCAAGCACATTTAAGAAAATTTGCTTCGTCTTATCAAAATCCGCAACAACATGTACATCCGTTAACTCATTTATCACTTCAATTTCAAATTGATTTAGGCGAGGTTTCACAATTGAAACTGCTTCTTCTGCCAATTCCTTTATGTTCACAACTGTAGGAGACACTTCAAACGTACTCGTCCCATATTTCGAGGACTTAAGCAGTTCCTCTACAAGTGATAATAAACGCTCACTTTCCACAGCCACATAACGAAGACTTTCCTGTACATCTTCTTTCGATTGTAACTTCGGAATTAAATCAACATAACCGATAATTGCCGTTAGCGGTGTTTTTAGCTCATGCGTAATGCGGTCTAGGAAATCTTTCTGCTTCTCTTTCTCCTCCTGCAATTGCTTAATATGCAGCTCAATTCCATCGGCCATCGCATTAAAAGATGCTGAAAGCTGAGCGATTTCCACGTACTCATTTAACTCAATCTTACTCTTATAATCACCATTCGCGAGCCTCTGTGCCATTTGTCTCAACTGATCAATTGGTTTATGAAGAGACTTCGCCAAACGAATCGCAAAGAAAATACCGGTAGCTACTAGGCAAAGAGACGTCATTAAGAAAGTCCAGCTCACATTTGTTAAAACTTCCTTCTCACCCGTTAACTCATTTATAAAACGAATACTTCCAATGACATCGTTTCCATAATAAACCGGGCTTGAAAACAAAAGAATGGGAGCGGGATCCGCCTCCTCAAAAACATAAGACTTCTTCCCCTTCAAAGAACTCTCAATGTCGATGTTACGGTGAAGCAATGCTCCTTTTTGTGTATCTGCAACAACATCGCCATTCTTCCCAATCATCTGCACACGGACATCCATACGCTTCGCTAAATACGACGCAATTAAAAGGGAATTCGGACCAAGCGTATCCACTTCTGCTTCCTTCTCTAAATAATTCATCGTATAAATTTGTGCTTCTACACTTAACTTTTCTAAAGAATCTGCTGCGTTATGATACATATTCTTTTCTAACGTAATATAAACAACTGCATATAAAAGAACAAAAATCGGAATTAACAGCCCAACTATTCCAAACACCATATTTCGTTTTAAAGACATACCATCACCACTTAACAATCCAGTTTATAGCCAACGCCATAAATTGTCTTAATATATTCTCCGCTCGTCCCAAGCTTCTTGCGAAGTCTCTGCACCATAATATCAACTGCTCTCGTATTTCCGATATACTCAAATCCCCATACTTTCTCAAGTAACTCATCCCTCATAAACACACGCTGCGGATTTGAAACAAATAACTGACATAAATTAAACTCTCGGTACGTTAACTGAATCTCTTGTCCACTCACATGTACCTTTCTTTCCTTAGGACAAATCACTATCTCTCCAGCCTCAATTACTTCATGACTTACAGCCGCCTCCGTCTTCTTTACACGCCGCGCCATATTCTTAACCCGAAGAATAAGCTCCGCATAATTAAACGGCTTCGTCACATAATCATCAGCACCAAGCTGCAAGCCAAGCAACTTATCATTCATCTGACTCTTTGCCGTTAACATCAGCACCGGAATATCCCTATCCCTCTCACGGAACAAACGAAGCAACTCATACCCATCCGTATCCGGAAGCATAACATCCAAAATCAATACATCCGGCCCTTCATTCCATCTCTCTAAAGCTTCTCTCCCATCAGCCGCTGCCAATACTTCATAACCTTCCATCTCCAACTGCATCCGAATCAAATTACGAATACTCGATTCATCATCCACCACAAGTATTTTCATCATTCTCCTCCTTCCACCACGTATTATAGTACAGTTTAGTATAGCAAAAATCCTATAAAAAAAGAGAGGGTATTGTCGAACATATTTTGTCGACGATACCCTCTCTTTCACTTACTATATTTATTTAGCATATCCATTCGGTTGCTTTTGATGCCAATTCCAAGCATGTTCAATGATTGTCTTAACATTTACATAATTAGGATCCCATCCTAACTTCTCTTTCGCTTTCTGAGAAGAAGCAACTAAACGTGCTGGATCGCCCGCACGGCGCGGTGCTACTTCAGCAGGAATTTCATGATTTGTAACCTCACGTACTGCATCAACGATTTCTTTTACACTGAAACCATTACCATTTCCTAAGTTATAGAAATCACTCTCTCCGCCGTTCTGCAAGTCTTTAAGCCCTAAGAAATGAGCCGCTACTAAATCTTCAACATGAATATAATCACGGATACAAGTACCGTCTGGTGTATTATAATCATCACCAAACATCATAATCTTCTCACGTTGACCTAAAGCCACTTGCAACACAAGAGGAATTAAATGTGTCTCTGGGCGATGATCTTCTCCAATAATACCACTTGGAGTTGCACCAGCCACATTAAAGTATCTAAAGATCTTATAACGTAAATTTGAAGCCTGACTATACCAATGAAGCATCTTCTCGATTGCTAACTTCGTTTCTCCGTACGTATTCGTTGGATTGGTCATAGTTTCTTCAGTAATAAGATTCACATCTACCTCACCATACGTTGCTGCAGTAGAAGAGAAAATAAACTTATCTACCTTAAACTCATCCATCACTTCTAACAAGCAAAGGGCACCATACACATTATTATTATAATATTGAAGGGGCTTCTCCATACTAACTCCAACTAAAGAATCAGCTGCAAAGTGCATAACCGCCTCAATATTTTCTTGTTTAAAAACATCCCTTAAAAATGATTTATCACGAAGGTCGCCATTATAAAACTTCGCGCCTTCCGTAATTGCATCTTCATGACCAGTCTGCAAGTTATCTACTACTACTACAGATAAACCTTCGTCTATTAATTTTTTCACAGCGTGAGAACCGATGTAGCCAGCTCCGCCACAGATTAGGATTGAGTTCATTTTCTTCCTACTTTCTATACATCTAACCTTGTAAATTAAGAGTCATTAACTCTAATGGATTAAATCATAAGCATTTAGCTCAACATTTTTTATAATTCACTATCCATGTATCCATTTTTATTATTTGATTGCCATTTCCAAGAGTCAGCACACATTTCTTCTAATCCGCGTGTTGCCTCCCAGCCTAATTCACGCTTTGCTTTCGATGCATCAGCAAAACATACTGCCACATCACCTGGGCGACGCTCTGTAATTTTATAAGGAACTTTCTTGCCCGAAACTTTTTCAAATGCTTCAACCATCTCTAGTACACTATAGCCCATGCCTGTGCCCAGGTTGTAAGCATCTACTCCTGTTGTACTCAGTACTTTCTCAAGCGCCTTTACGTGACCATTTGCTAAGTCCACAACATGGATGTAATCACGGACTCCTGTTCCATCTTTCGTTGGATAGTCATTTCCGAATACGCTTAATTCTTTTAACTTACCTACCGCTACTTGCGTTACATATGGCATTAAGTTATTTGGGATTCCATTTGGATCTTCTCCGATACGCCCACTTTCGTGTGCACCAAATGGATTGAAATAACGAAGTAATGCAATACTCCATTCTGCATCTGCAAATGCTACATCACGCATAATTTGCTCAATCATTAATTTCGTTTGACCATATGGATTTGTTGCACTTAATGGAAACTCCTCCGTAATCGGTGACGTTTCCGGGATACCATATACAGTTGCAGATGAACTAAAGATTATCTTCTTTACATTATGTTTCTGCATTACTTCACATAGCACTAACGTGCTTGTAATGTTGTTGTGATAATATGTTAATGGAATCGCTACTGACTCCCCTACAGCTTTAAATCCTGCAAAGTGAATAACTGCTTCAATTGAATTTTCTTCAAAAATTGCGTCAAGCGCTTCGCGATTTAAAACATCTTCTTTATAAAACTTAAATTGTTTTCCTGTTATTTCTTTCACTCGATTTATAGATTCTACCGAGCTATTCGAAAGATTATCCACTACTATAACTTCGTAACCGCTATTTAGTAATTCTACACATGTATGACTACCAATATATCCTGCTCCACCTGTTACAAGTATTGCCATAATTAAACCTCCAATATTATTAAACCTTAATAAAAAAGAAAACCATTTATCCTTTATTAAAACAAATGATTTTCTTCTCACAGATTTTATTTAGCTATGAAATAATCCGTTACATATTGAGCCCAAACATCATGACCTTTAGCATTTGGGAAACCAAATTCTTCTTGTAAGTACGGTAAAATAGCCTTTGTTGTTGCATCCGGCCATGCTCCCCAATGATCAATATATGTATAATTATTTTGCGTCGCAAATTGTTTTAATGCTTCAATCGATTTCGGATAATTCTTCGCACCATACACTGGATTTGATGGTTGAATCATAATCGTAGCACCCTTTGCACTAGTAGAAAGTGCTTGAACGAACTTCTGTGTATTCACAACAGAGTTCCCATTACCAGTTTTACCATTATCAGTAATAAACGGCGGTTCAAATAAAATCACATCTGGATTCTCTTTCCCAATCTCTTTATCACGTTTATTCGTAATTAACTCTTCTGTGCTTTCACCCTTATATTCCTTTACAGTCACATTCCATAAACCTTTACCATAAGCAGTTTCTAAATTCGCAGTTAACTTAGCTGCCCAAGCACTTTTTTCAGATGAAGAAGCTTCGTCACCAACAATAACAAGGTTTACTGCCTTTTTATCCTCAGCGGCTTTCTTTAACTTCTCTTTCACTGCATCTGGCAAGTTCTTCGCGTATGCCTCATTAAAAGATGATTTCGCATCTTGTTTTTTCTCTTCTTTTTTCTCTTCTTTCTTCGCTCCGCTATCTTTCACTTCATCCTTTGTTTTCGTTACTTCACTCGTTTGTCCTGTTGCATTCGCAATCTTCTGATTCCAGTACAATTTACCGCTCACAATCGAAGCGACAAACAATACAAAAATAACAAGGACAAGTACCGCTTTCTTATTCATCGATTCACCTCATCTATTAATCTCACAATATATAATACTAATATAAATTCACGCAAAAATAAACCCAACTCCTTCCAAAGGAGTTGGGTTGTTACATATTACTTAGTTAATTCAAGATGCGCTTTTAATTTATTCGTTAAATCTTGTTTTGCTGCATCTGGAACATAATAGTACCAAATACCATCGGCGGCTTTGTGGCCGTCACCTGGGATTTGAATCTCTTCACTATTCTGCATGCAATCTTTATAATTCTTTTGAATATCAAACATTTGATCTTGCGTTAAACTTGTTTTTACGTTTTTCTCAATTGCTTTTAATACATCACCGTAACTTGCTAGAGAAGATACACTTGCGCCCTTTTTAATTACAGCTTGAATAACTTGACGTTGGCGCATTTGACGACCGAAGTCACCGCGTGGATCTTCATAACGCATACGAGTATATTTTAAAGCTTTTTCACCATCTAAATGAATTTCCCCTTTAGCAAAGTGTGTATCCCTTGATGTAAAATCTAAATCGTTATTTACATCAACGCCACCAACAGCATCCACAATATCTTTAAAACCAGCCATATTCACTTCAATGTAATGATCGACTGGTACATTAAGAAAATTCTCCATTGTTTTTACAGCCATATCAATACCACCAAAAGCATAAGCATGGTTAATCTTATCTTTTTTACCTTTACCAATGATTTCTGTATAAGTATCACGGGGAATACTTGTAATCTTCATTGATTTCTTTTGAGGATTCAAAGTAAATAACATCAATGAATCAGATCTTGATGTTTCACTTTCTCTTTGATCTGTTCCCATTAATAAAATAGAAATAGGCTTTTTATCTGCAACATCTACTTTTTGATCACGTTTTTCAGACTTATCACGTTCTAGCGGTTTATGCACCGCATCTAAAGTATTAGATACATTAGAATAAACGCTATATGCATATGCACCACCTGCAACGATAAGAACACCAACAATACCTAGAATCCAAAATATAATTTTCTTTTTCATATTTTATACCTTCTTTATATTCTTATAATCCATTTCATATCTTAATTTATCAGTTATCCATTAAAGTAGTCAATCTTATATTGTCAAAATTTATTTACTTCCTCTACGGACCAACATATTTTTTATAATCTGGACACAATCCATAAAATACTTATCCTTAAGTATTCCCAATGAAATAAAATAAAAAATAACACTACCTATTATAGTAAATACAGATGAAAATATCCCTTTAGGGCTAAATATTATATACGGTACTACAATTGTTATAATAGATATAAAGCAATATGATAAGTAATTCTTTGAAAACAACCTAGAATTCATACCCAATCTTCTTAAAAAGAAATAATAAACCACTAACTTAGAGAACTCTGTTAATACAAATGTAATTGCTGCACCAACGACAAAATACTTTGTTGTCAAAATAATATTTGCAATAACATTAATAACTAAGGCTATTATCATGGCATATATGGATATATGTTCTTTGCTAGCAGAATACAAATAATATGCATAAATTGCTACCAGTGGCATTATTACTAAACATACTGATGTAATTTGTGATACTATTATAGCGCCTGAATAAGATTGCCCAAAGAGAGTATTTATTATTAAATCCGAATATAAAATAAAACCAATGCACGCTGGTATTGAAACAATGCCTAAAAAATGTCCACTCTTATTTAAGATTTTCTGCTGTGAGCTATGGTCATCATTGCTATTCAAATAACTAAGCCTTGGTAATAATACAGCAAACGCATTTGAAACAATAGCTACTAACATTGTTGTCATTTTTATACCCACATTATAAACTCCTAGTTTTGCCTTTACAGCAATGGTTCCTAAGAGAACTGAATTTAATTGTAATGTAACTGTACTTATAAACGAAATGACTAATGCTAAAAGCACTGGTTTTAGGTGGTTTTTTAAAGATAATTTTCCTTTTTTCAGTTTAACAAACTTTAATAAATACCAACTGTTTAAAGAGGCCGTCAGCATAAAACTCCCCAAATTTAATACAACATATAATAGGTAATCATTTTTTTCTTTGATGAATATAAATACACAAAGAACAAAAATAATTTTCACCACAAGATCACGTGTTGTAATATATTTGAATTTTTCTATACCCACAAAAAACCATTGAAAAGTAAATAAATTAGTTAACATTGTTAATCCCGTAATAAAGAAGATGAGAAATTC
The DNA here is from genome assembly GCF_051776705.1 of Bacillus cereus group sp. BceL291. Lineage (NCBI taxonomy): Bacteria > Bacillati > Bacillota > Bacilli > Caryophanales > Bacillaceae > Bacillus > Bacillus cereus group sp. BceL291. The sequence continues at coordinate 18,252 of NZ_JBPWAP010000014.1, forward strand.
ACTTCTCATTTCTGTATTATTAAATAAAAACGCTCCGTATAAACACAACATAATAATTGTCAATACTAGTTGTATAATAAATAATTCTTGAAATTTCAAACTTAGTTTTTCTTTATCATTACTAACTATAGCTATTTCACGTGTTGCATATCCAATTAATCCTGTTCCCGCAAATACGGCAAAAATAGTTACTATACTAGTTGCATAATTAATAGTTCCATAGTTTCCTGGTCCTAATACTCTCGAAATATAAGGAAAAGTTATAAAAGGTATAATTAATAATACTATTTGATTTATAAAACTATAAATTGTATTTCTGGTTAAACTACTCATGATTTATGACACATCTCTCATGTTTAATATTTTCTGCACTTAGTTCTCAATTAAAGAAATTACTTTTTTCATATTTTCTCGATTAATTGTTTCAACCTCTATACTTCCTTTACTTGCCCTACATTTAAAGGAATGAATATCGCTAGTTAACTGCTTTACCCCTTCGATAATACCTTCTGTTGTGTTATCTACAATCAAACCATACTCACTTTCACCAAGTATGCTAACCGTTCCAGTCCTTGTTGACACCACTGGAACCTCTAAAAGAATTGCTTCTGCTACAACTAAGGAATACCCTTCAACTCTCGATGAAGATATAAAAAACTCACTATTTTTAATATACTTATATGGGTTTTCCGTAAAGGGAATAAATACAACATCATTTACAACACCTAAATCAGTAGCTAAATTTTTTAAATTGTTCTCTTCATAACCACTCCCAATAATTACCAACTTTATATCTTTCAATTTCCCTTCTTTACGGAGTAATGTGTATGCTGTAATTAACCTATCAAAACCTTTTTCCTTAACCAACCGTCCCACAGAACAAATATATTTAAAATTCAATTCACATTTCTCTTCAGATAACTTTCTAATACGATCACAATCTATAAAGTTTGGAATAACAAAGCTATTTTTATGATATTCCTTAAAGTAGTTTTTGTATCCATCTTTTGATTGCTCCGAAACAAAAACCATACTGTTTACATTATTATACGTTTCAGTTTCCTTTGAATGGCTTTCAAAAAATTTTTCGGCATGATTATGCCTACTTAAATCTGTATGAATCCAGCCAATGCGTTTTGAAGATTTGATATATTTTGAAGAAGATACTATTTTTATTGGTAATCCCTCAACAAATCCTATTTCGATATCATATGTTCCTTTCACACGTGTACCTATAATTTTCCTTATATAATTTGCACTAATTTTTTCAAGTAATCTAAATAAATTAGTGACCACAATACGATTTAGAATTCTATCACTAATTTTTCTCGATTGTGCATTTATATTGAATAAACTAATATGATTCACCCTTCTGGAGAGCTGATTATCTAGTTTATTTTTACAAAATGTAAAAATTGTTATGGAATACTCTTTATTATTTGATAAGTTATTTGCAACATCTATAAGAACCCTCTCAGCTCCACCTGCTCCTAGTTGTCCAATAACAAATAAAATCTTTTTCAAGAATTTTCCTCCTATAATTCCAACATACTAAATTAATTTTCATTTTAAAAATCCCATTTTGTAATGTTTTTCTCATTTCTTTTTTCGTTAGTAATATTACCACCTAAAGTATAACTTTCATGAAACAAATGATTTTCTTACATTCCTTTTCTGTTTAATAATGAATTTACTTGTTTTACTAATTGCTTTAGCAGAATTCCCAGCAATCATTGTATTAGATGAGATATTCTTATAAACACTTCATAACTACTTCTAAAATCTAATTTTCTTTTAATTTTTCATTTTTTCTTTAAATTTATATTAGACTTTCCCTATAAAGTTTTTTCCACCCTACTTATATTTACTACTATTACATTTTATAACCATTAATTACTTCTATAATTCTTTCTAATTTCTCCTTATTTTCATTTAACACCATCTTTTCTCCCAACAACGCCTTCCTAGCATATACAGAATTCCTATCCATTACTTCTTTAATTCCTTTTATTATTCCATCTGTATTATTTGAAACTACTAATCCAAACTCTCCGTTATTCAAAATACTAGAAGCCCCTGTATCCGTAGCAACAACTATCTTTTTTAGTACCAATGCTTCTAGAACAACTGTAGGATAGCCCTCCACCCTAGAAGATGAAACGAAAAATTCACTATTTTTAATATACTTATATGGATTTTTACTAAATGGTACAAATATAATATATTCTTCTAATTTTAACTTTCTAACAAGTTCATTTAGCTTATTTTTATCTTTTCCACTACCTATGATTAGCAGTTTAAGGTCTCCAATTTCTCCTTCCTTTTTTAATTTATAATAACTTTCAATTAAACGGTCGAATCCTTTTTCCTCACTCAATCTACCTACACTACAAATATATTTAAAATCAAATTCAATTTCCTCTTTAGATAAAGACATAATCCTTTCTATATTTAATATATTTTTTAATACATATAAATTATCTTGATTTCTAATTCCTTCGAAATACTCCAAGTAACCCACCTTAGATGTTTCCGAAACAAAAATTAATTTATTCATACTTGAATAAGTATCCAATTCATTAATTTTATTTTTAAAATACGCTCTACAATAATTAAACCTCTTCAAATCTGTATGAATCCAACCTATTTTCATTGCAGAGCTTTGTGACACAAATTTTATAGGGAATCCTTCTAAAAAAGCTACTTCAATATCAAATGATTCTTTTAAAAAAATACTAATAAACTTTCTCATTTTAGATGGACTTAAAATCTTAAGCAATTTAAGAATTAATCTTATTTTAATTTTTGATATTATATCTTGGTTAGCTAAATCTACATTAAATAATTTCACATGTCTTATTTCTTTATCTAATTGATCATCTAATATACCACTACCAATTGTAAAAATTGTTATATTATATATATTTTTTTTATTTAATGTATTTATTAAATCTATTAGTACTCTCTCTGCTCCCCCTCCACCTAAATAAGGGATTACAAATAATATATTTTTCATTGTCTTCAACCAACCTTATAGAATTAATTTCTATTTTTCGGAAACTACCTATGCAAACTATAATAAATTATTCAATAGATTACCACATCTACGTAAACTTCTATTTTCAATCTATTATTTTATATCTATTTCTTTTAAAAACTCATGAAATCGATACTCTATTTTGTCCCACTCATAATTTTCCACTGTTTGCGACAACTGTAAAATATCATATTTACAAATTTCTTTAGACACTTTTTCTATTCCTTCAACAATACTATTAATGTCCTCATTAATCAGTATCCCATTCCTATCATTAATAATTTCTGCATTGGCTTTTGTATTAGTTCCTATACATACTATTCCATTAATAATATATTCATATGTTTTAGTAGGAGGTTGTACATCATAATAATCCGTAATGGGGACATAAGAGAAACCTACCGCAGCTTCCTTAAAAAGGTTTATTATTTCATCATGATTTTTTCTACCGTGATATTGAATATTCCCCTTATTTTTAACGTTCTCTATTGCTTCCATAACTCTTTGCTGATACTTTTCCGTGTATGCAGAACCAACTACATCCAAGCTAGTTTGAATTTGATTGTCGTTTTTTGTACAAAAAATATCATATGCTTTAATAACATTTTCAAGATTTCTATTTTCAAAAGTCCCTACATAAAGAAATTTTATTTTCTCTGTATTCACTTTTTTCTCCCTAATATCCACAATACGATCTGCGCCTAAGGGTAATAATGTATATTTAGATATCTGTAATTTTTTCGCCAATAAATCTGAAATAACTGTTATATGGTCAAAGAACTTCGTAGACCATTTCATAGCATTATCATAAAAATGCCTTTTCTTTTCACTGGAAAACACCGCTCCAGTTCGAATATCCATAATCCAATTTGCTTTTGAGGTGAATTTTCTCAATAACAGAGGAATACACCCACAGTATTCTATTGTCCCACTAACGATAATCCAATTATATTCTTTTCTATTCTTTAAAATGAATTTAATTATCTCTATATTATATTTTAGATAATTTATTATTCTATTTTTACTAATGTTAATGTACTTAACATTAACATTTTCCGGGAGATTTACTCTCAAACGGTTATTATCAAAACATAAAATATCAACATGGACGTTATGTTTCGATAAATAATTCACCATTTTTAAATAGTCCGTATTATATCCATACTGCCCCTTTGGAATAAGTAACATTTTTTTCATATTTATATACCTCTTGAAATTCCTTACAAATTTTTAATTATACAAAAAGGTAGCAATGAATTATTTTTGCTACCTTTTTGTATAAAAATCATGATTAAATTTCTAAAATCCCTATATTTGATGCGAGCGATTATTTGTTAAATTAATTTTGACTATCAAATAAGATAACCAAAACACAGGAACAATTTCCCAATATAATATATTGTCAACCATAAATAATATTGTAGTGACTAAAAAGAATCCAATTGTTTCTTTGCTAATCTTAAATAAATTATAGAAAATAAGACAATAGATTATTAAGAATAATCCTCCTCCTATAATTCCATAATCAAGAAATTCATTTAAAAATACATTGTGTGCACCTTGGAAATAAATATTTATTTTGTATAAATACCAGTTATCTATTACACCATTAGGATGTTGTCTTAGTAAATCCAATGCACCTTCCCAAATATACTTCCTAGATCCCCAGCTACTTAAATCCCGCACGTCTGCAGTATAATTAAATACTATGAAACTACATATAATTGCTCCTAAAATCGTAACAAGAACAATAAGGTATCTAAAATATTTATTAATTTTTTTATACTCAATAAATGTTACCATTAATACAACCATCGCTCCAATGGACATTATTGAATTTGTCAAAACAACGTTAATAGCTAATATTATTATCCCTATCCAACGTATTTTTACATCTAGATGAGAATTAGTTTTAAGTATAAACATTCCTGTTAAACAATAAAATGCATATTTCGTTTTTTGCGAAAAAACTGATTGAAATCTAACCTCACTAAAATAGTGCATCATTGTATTTTCGTCAAAAACAGTAAAATATGGTGAACTGAATCTGATGCCCAGCCCATAGATTCCTTTTATATATAGAAAAATACCTATTAATCCCATAGCTATAAATGAATAACTCACCATCTTAGACAATTTAATAGAAAAATCATCCGTCCATGAGAAGGTAGTAAGCATAAGTATAAAAGTAAATATATATAAATTATCAAAAAACACCTTATATATTGACTTATTTTCTAATCCTATGTATAAACCTATAAAAAAGGTAAATAACATATATGTTATTAGAAATAGTATCAGAGTCAATTCCCTTTTGGGTAAATTAACTCTTAAACTTCCTACCTTTAATAAATTTAACAAAGTATATGCAATATACATAAAGCATAATATACCAGAAGGGTATATATATGTGTTATTAAATCTATTACCTACTATAAAGAAAAACGAGGATAAAAACACACCGTATATAATTAATTTATTCATTACTATATCCTATCCATTTTATTTTCCTTGAACTATTTTAATTGCGTATAAATTATACTCATATTGTTTCCTTGTTAAAAACAATAAATAATTCTACTTTATAAACGATTTTCAAAGTGAAAAATCTTTTTCATTATTCCTTATCTAATAGTTAACCATATACTTCAGTAATACACCTTTATTTCTAAATACATTATTCTGTTTCTAATAACAAAATTACCATTACTATTTAATATAAATATCCATTTGTTTTAAAAAACCTAATAATGTAACTACTTGATCTTTTTCGAGAGTATTTCCTTCTCTAAATAAAAACTCACAATCTTTTCTTAGGCTTTCTTCAGTTAATAAGTTAATATTTTCATTATATTTTTCCTCATAAAAATCTCTTAGATTTTTATTATTTTGATACCAATAATCCATCGGATGCATATGTTTTTTTGAACTTAACTTTAAGCCTAATTTATTCTTAATTAATTTTACTGCCGCCGCCGGAACGCTCGTCCATGGAACTGGTATGCCTTGAACTGTAATCGTCTTTCGATTAATTTTCCCTTTTACCTTTTCATAAATGAAATCTGCTGCTTCAGGATAAAACTTATTTATCCACTCAATGTAAATCTTATGTCCGCTTCTATACTCTAATGGCAAAGATAAACAAAAATCTAGAAAATCTACATCTAAAAATGGCGATGTTGTTTCTGTATAGAGAAACATAGGTTTTAGTCCTATATTTACTCCTGTAAAACCTCTATTATAAAATTTAAATATCTCTTGATCCTCTAAATGTACAGCTTTCTCTTCAGTGTATTGAACCCTATCCAGCAGTTTAGTGGAATATGCTCCAGATCCAGGTTTGAAATTTTGTTTCCTTCCCTGATCATAAAAAGTACCAATTACTACATCTCCAAGTTGTCCTGTATGAACAAGGCCATATTCTTTTAAATTAAGATTACTAAGCATACTAAGTGTATGAGAAATGGTACATGACTGGCTTCTAGCACCGGATATCTTAACTGATTCATCAAAATACTTGTAAAGATATGTACCATTATCTAAAGCTTTAAACATCCATTCACTTTTTAGCGTATCAGTAATTTCTTTGGGCACCGTCTCGTCTAAATAATCAGTTTGTGAAAACGTGTAATTCAGCATATTGGTGTATCCCATATTATGCCCCACCCAAGCAGTCATTCGAGAATCTAAGCCACCACTTAGAGCAACTAGATGTTTATATCCATATTCCAAATCTTTCTCAAAAACCCTTTTCACAGCATTTCTAAACAAAGTATCCAGCCTAGCTAAAGCCTCTTCTTTTGAAATACTAATAGGAGTATTATCAATGGCATAATAACACTCCTTTTCGATAGTACCATTAGAATATTGAATATAGTGCCCTGGTGTTAACCTATATACATCTTCAAATAACGTTTCATTACATAGTACATGAGAATGTACCATTAAACTATAAGCTGCATTATTATTAATCTTAAACTGTCTACTTGTTTGTTCATGAACCATCTTTATAAGAGATTTAAAATCAGTTGAGAAATAGAAAACTTGGCTTTCCTTACATAGGTAATAAAAAACTTCCTTATCACCAATATGATTTGTAAATACGTTTAATTTATTCGTCTCCTTATCCCAAAAAACTCCTGCAAAAGTCCCCCTGAATTGTCGGAAGAAAGTTTCAGAATCTTCAATTGACATCTTTTTAATTAAGTTTAATATTTCATTTTCACTAACATCATACTTTTCACATAAATCATGCTTGTTTAAAACTACTCCATCAATGGCAATAAGATTCTTCTGATCACTATAAAAAGCTTTATCGAAACTAAACTTATTCACAGCATTCCTAAAAATTTTCCCATATATTCCAGAACCCTGAATTTCAATTTCTTCTTGTATTAAATCACTGCTTTTATCTACAATTTCATACATATCCAGCTCATTATTTAAAACACTTTTATTATTTGAAATAAAACCAAAGAATCCTGGCATCATTTTCAACTCACTTTAATCAAAATTTTATTTATATTTTTTTTTTACAATATCTTCATACAAACCACACATCTTATCTAATGAGTTGTAGACATTATATTTTGTACGTATTTTTTCTGCATTATTTTCGCCTATTTTTTCTATATGTGACTTATTATTTAACAAATAAATAATATTATTAGCCAATGTGCTTATATCTCCCGGTTTTATCACAAATCCATTATCTTCTTCTACAACAGAAGCAATAGAACCAACATCGGTAGATATAACAGGTAAACCGTAACTCATTGCTTCTAATATAGACATCGGCATGCCTTCATTATAAGATGGTAGTACATAAATGGCACTTTTTCGATAAATTTCTTCTATCTTAGTCTCATCTGATATCCAACCTGGAACAACAAACAAATCTTCTAATTCCATTTCAGCAATTTTCTTTTTGACCTTATCGATTTCTCCATCACCGGCTAAAACAAATTTATATTTGTTATCTATTTTTCCTTTTAATTTAGCGCCTACCTCAATCAAATCATATGTACCTTTTCTTTGAGAAAGCACTCCCATTGTTGTGATATAAACTGCATCCTGGGAATTGCTGCTGACGTTTTTCGGAAAAACTGCATTATCTAAAGAAACCACTTTCGCTGTACTAATTGATTTATAGTATTCTTTCCACTGCTCTCCTAAAGCTAATATCACGGTTACCTTGTTTAATGCATCCACAATATCTTTCTTTCTTTTATCCGAACTTTCATTATAAAAATCTTTAAATTGAGAGCCATGCATATGTAATACAATTGGAATACCATTCTTATGCAACATCTTTATAATTTTACTTTTTCGAATAAAACTTCCTCTATACGACATATGAATATGAGCTATATCATATTTCCTTTTTAGTATATTAAGTTTAAAGAACAACTTTACATATTGAATGATAAAATAAACTATATTTACAAAATGATTACTACCATAATAAGTTGGAAAATATTCTAAATCAGTTTTCTCATTAAGGCCCGCTTGTATATAGTTCTTTACCACTCTGGTAATCCCACCTGTTACACGTATGTGAGATCCAATCATGATAACTTTCATTCGCTCACCTATTTCTATATATTTTTAGTTATATGCATCATAGAGTCTTTTTTAAAAACGTCTCAAGTATATCAATAATATTACTAGTATTAGATTGATATTTTTTGAAATTCATTTCTTTCACAACATCTAATGATTTTTCTAGTTCTTTAACATCTGAAATTCCATATATTAAGTTTGAATTTGTGAATTGCTCAATTATTTCAAATTGGTGATTGTCTACATGTTCACCATATTCTACAGTTCGAGGAACACCTATTACTTTCTTTTCTTGTTTTACCCCGTTTATAATAGAACCTGTTCCTCCATGAGTAATCACTATTTCACTTTTAAACATTAAATCCAAAAATTCTTCTTTATTTAAAAATTTCTTGTATGAGTAATAACGTGGTTCGTATGTTGAATAACCAATTTGAGCAAACACTTCATCTGGTTTTATTTTTTTTTCTTCAACTAAACGATCAACTTCTTCTAACAATCTATTAAATTGGAATTTTTGGGAACCTACTGTTACAAAAATCAATATATTCCGCCTCCATAAGTTGCATCTGGATAAAATTGTTTCATATCTTCCCATTGCACTAAGAATAAATCTGCATACTTATACATCAATTTACCTGTAATAGTCGGTGAAGTGATTTTAGAGAAGGATTCTATAAAAATTAATTTCTTCTTAAACAACTTAGCTAATAAACACATGGGCACTGTCGCTAATGCTCCAGTAGAGATAACAACATCCGGTTTCTCTTTCAATAAAATAAATATAGACTGAAAAACTAAAATAATAAATTTAAAAAAGAAGGAGAATTCCCTTCTATTAATTTGAATGACATCATAAGACTTAATGCCTTTTGAATTAAATTGGTAATTTGTCTTCTCTGTCAAAATAAAACTATCATGATCTTTCATCATTGGATGTAGCATCATTAATTGCTCTAGATGTCCCCCTGATGAAGCAGCAAAACATATTTTCAATATTCCCCCTCCTTCATATACCTTATATAATTACTACTAACTTTTTTACAAATCTCTAGTTAAAAATTACAATTTAAACTAAACCCTTACACTGCTTCTTTTAATAGCTTCTCTTCCTACTGAAAAATAGTTTATATCACTATTCTTCACAGCTTCAATTCCAAAACAATTTCTGCCATCATATATATTTGGATCTTTCATTTCCATTCCAAATTTTTCTAATGGTATAGATTTAATTTCATCCCATTCCGTTAAAATAAATACAATTTCTGTATCTTTAATCGCTTCTATTACTTCATTCACATATTCTATTGTACTAGGTAAGATTTTCTTTGCATTATCAATTGCTATTGGATCATAAGCTTTTACATGCGCACCCATTTCTATAAGTTCTGGGATAATAACTAATGAAGCTGCTTCTCGCATATCATCTGTATTAGGCTTAAAAGTTAGTCCTAATATACCTACTTTTTTTCCTTCTAATGTCCCAAAATCCTTTATAGCCTGATCAAGTAACTTCCTTTGTTGCTTATTGTTAAATTGAATAACCGAACTTAACAAGCTAAAATCATAGTCTACATTTTCTGCGATTTTTTTAAGTGCCTTTGTATCTTTTGGGAAACAAGAGCCCCCATAACCAATTCCAGCTTTTAAGAATTGATTACCAACACGGCTATCTAATCCCATTCCAAGGGCTACCTTCTCTACATCAGCACCTACTTTTTCACATACGTTAGCAATTTCATTAATAAAACTAATTTTTGTAGCTAAAAATGCATTAGAGGCGTATTTAATCATTTCAGCACTACAAATATCGGTTTCATATATAGGAATACCAAAAGGTTTATTAACCTTACGCATTACTTCTAATGCTTCATCACATTCAGCACCAATTACAATACGATCACCGTTGAATATATCATAAACGGCAGATCCTTCTCGAAGGAACTCTGGATTTGATACTACCTCAATTTTAATACCTTCCACTAATAACTCTTTTAATCTACCTTTAATATAATGATTAGTTCCTACAGGTACTGTACTTTTTGTTACTACTATAATATCTCGTTTTACATTTTGAGCAATTTGTTCTATAACTTGATTAACATAAGTTAAGTTTGCTGTTCCATCTTCATTTTCAGGAGTACCTACCGCTATATAAATGACTTGAGCTTCCTTAAATGCTGTTAGATGGTCTGTAGTAAAATTTAAGCGTCCAGCCTCGATGTTTTTCAGCATTAACTCATCTAAACCAGGCTCATAAATTGGTGATTGTCCATCTTGCATTTTCTCCACTTTTTTTTCATCCATATCAATACAAGTAACACTATGTCCTACTTCTGATAAACCTACACCTGTCACTAGACCTACGTATCCAGTCCCTACTACCGCTATATTCATATTAAAAATCTCCCTTGCAGACATTTTATACTTAAATACAAGTTAGTGTACCAACTACCACTTTTTAAATCTGACCTATTAATTGAACTATTCATCAATAGGCATCTTTTGAACCAACTAAAACTAATACCGTCTTTAATATTAACTTACAATCAAACCTAATATTACGCTTTTTAATATAAGTTAAATCTAATTCCACCATCTCTGCAAAACCAACACTATTTCTCTCTGTAACTTGCCATAGTCCTGTACAACCTGGTGTAACAAGCAATCTCTGTTTATCATACAAAGTATATTCTTTTACCTCTCTTGGAAGCGGTGGACGCGGTCCAACTAAACTCATTTCACCTTTTAGTACATTTAATAATTGTGGTAATTCATCGATACTCGTTTTCCGAATAAACTTGCCAATTTTCGTGACACGGGGGTCTTCTTTCATTTTAAACATTGCCCCTGATACTTCATTATGTTCTAATAAATCCTTTAATCGCTCTTCTGCATCTGTCACCATGGAACGAAATTTATACATTCCAAACTCCTTTTCATTTTTCCCAACACGAACCTGCTTAAAAAGAATGGAACCCTTAGGATCTTCTAACTTAATAAGTAACGCTATAACAAGTAAAACAGGAAAAAGAAAAATAAGACCGCATAATGAACCTAATATATCTATTACACGCTTCATAAATAAATAAAACACACTCTGATTTATCTCTTCAGCAACAAGCATTCTTTGTTCTTTTACAACTCCACTTGATACTTTAGTTAAGGCCAATGCCTTTTCACCTCACTTTAAATATGTACATTTTCTTTTTTTACAAGTTCATTCATATAACTTATTAACTCTTCCCTTAAGGATTCATGTTGGAGTGCCATCTCAATTGTCGTCTTAATAAATCCAAACTTCTCCCCAACATCATAACGAATCCCTTCAAAGTCATAAGCAAACACACGCTGAATTTCATTTAATCGTTGAATCGCATCTGTTAATTGAATTTCGCCGCCTGCACCTGTTTGTTGATTCTCTAGAAACATAAAAATTTCTGGTGTTAATACGTAACGACCCATAATAGCTAAGTTTGATGGTGCTGTTCCTTGCTCTGGCTTCTCTACAAATTGACGTACTTGATAACGACGATCATTTTGTTCAACTGGATCGATAATACCGTAACGATGCGTTTCATTTTCTGGTACTGTTTGTACACCTATAACAGATGATTGTGTTTCTTCATATTGATCCATTAATTGACGCAAACATGGCGTTTCTGCTTGCACAATATCATCACCAAGTAATACCGCAAATGGTTCATTTCCAATAAATTTACGTGCACACCATACTGCATGCCCTAAACCCTTCGGTTCTTTTTGTCTTATGTAATGAATGTTAATTTTTGAAGAAGCTTGTACTTTTTCAAGCATTTCATACTTCCCTTTTTCTAAAAGGTTTTGTTCTAGTTCAAATGAATGATCAAAATGATCTTCAATGGCACGTTTACCTTTTCCAGTAACAATAATAATATCTTCAATTCCTGATTCAATCGCTTCTTCTATTATGTATTGAATTGTTGGTTTATCAACGATCGGTAACATTTCTTTCGGCATCGCTTTCGTTGCTGGTAAAAATCTTGTCCCAAGACCAGCAGCTGGAATAATTGCTTTTCTTACTTTTTTCAATTATACTCCCCCTATAAATCTATTTATTTGCATGTAACAATAACAAAAACCCTACCTATAGAGTCATTTTTATAACTCCATAGGTAGAGTTTCTATTACAAATAAATTATGGGCATCTAACCCATCCTCACGCCATACTCCCGACGACAAGCGTCTAAGGTAGGCATGAAATAAAATTTCTACCCACAGCACGACCGAGTGCCCCCGTTGATAACGGTTAGGAGACATCACCAATTCTTTATTTAAAAAATACCGAATAATTTTTTGCGACGAATTTGTTCTGGATCTTCTTTATAAATTGCCTTGCCGCTAATTAATAAGTACGGATTTTCTTTCAAATCACTCATAACATTCATCCCGAATTCTTTCTCAATTAATTCATAGCTTTCCGCTAAATGAAATCCTCTTGAAGTTGTATTATGTGCATCTGAAGCGACCATATGTGTTAAATTATGTTCCACAAGCTGTAGTGAGAATTTTTTGATTTTTTTGCCAAACTTCCCAAGTAAACTACCTGCTGTTACTTGCGTTAATGTCCCTTTATTTACAAGGTTATATAACTTATCTGGCCGCTCGATTAACTCGGCATTACGTTCCGGATGAACGATAATTGGAATCATTCCCTTAACGCGCAGTTCATATAATAGTTGTTCAGCATAACGAGGTACGTGATTCGATGGAAATTCAATGAATATATATTTATTTGTTTCATTTAAAGTAACAATTTTACCAGTTTCATAGTCTTCTAATAAATCACCATATAATCTGATCTCTTGCCCCGGTAAAATAGTAAGCGGGATATTATGTTTTTGTAGTTCATCATTCAGTTGTTTTACTCCATGAATAATTGAGGTACGTTCATTTATATATTTTCCATTTTGATGATGTGGCGTTGCGACAATGGTATGTATTCCTTCTGAAACGGCTTGTTGTGCCATTGCCAAACTATCTGTTACTGTCTGTGCACCGTCATCGATACCAGGTAAAATGTGACAATGTAAATCTATCATTTGTTTCATCCTCCCTCTCTCATATAAAAATCTTTTTTCCCTTGAATATGAGAGATTTCTCATGTTCAAGGGAAAAAAGGAGATATGTTTCAACCATATCTCACTCTTTTAATTAGTTTGCACCGTAATAATAATATAAGCCTTCTTCACGTTCACGATCGTTTAGAACAACACCTAATAATTTACCTTTAGCCGATTCTAACAATCCCTTTGCTTTTACTGCTGTTTCTTTCTCTGTTGATTCACTACGAACAACAAGAATAGAAGCATCACATACATTTGCCATAATTTGCGCATCGGTAACAGCTAAAATAGGTGGCATATCAAAAATAACTAAGTCGTACATGCTGTATGCTTGTCCAAGAAGTTCTTTCATTGATTTTGACCCTAACAATTCAGCTGGATTTGGTGGGATTGGACCACATGCTAAAAAGCTGAGGTTATCTATAGATGTCGTTTGTACACATTTCTCTAAACGTTCACTATATGTTAATACATTCGTTAGTCCAAAAATATTATCTACTTGGAACATTTGATGCATCGCCGGCTTACGCATATCAGCATCAATTAATAATACTTTCTTTCCTTGTTGAGCAAACACAACTGCCATATTAGCTGTCGTTGTCGTTTTCCCTTCACTTGGATTCGCAGATGTTACCATTAATGAATGTAAATTCAAATCAACAGCTGCAAATTCAATATTCGTTCGAATATTACGATATTGTTCTGAAATTGGTGATTTCGGTTGTTGATGAGCAATTAATTGACGACGTTGACGATGATTCTTTTTCTTTTTAAATAAATTAAGAGCCAATTGTTTGTCCCCTCACTTTTCTTGATGATGGAGCGTGTGATTTTACGTTCAATGTTTCTTCATCCATACGAGCGACAATACCTAACACTGGTAAGCCAAGTAAGCTTTCTACATCTTCTTCTTTTTTCACTGTGTTATCTAAGTATTCTAGTAAGAATGCAAGACCAATTGAAGCCATTAAACCAATAACGAAAGCAATTGCTACATTTAGCATTGGACGTGGTTTAATTGGAGATAGATTTTCTGCAACTTCTGCTTTTGATAACACTGTTACGTTATCAACACTCATAATTTTAGCAACTTCACCTTTAAACACTTCTGCAGTTGTATTAGCAATATCACGAGCTAATTTTGGGTCTTTATCTTGCGCAGTTACCGCCACTACTTGTGAGTCTTTCTCATTAGCTACTTCAATTTTATTGTTTAGCTCTTGTACTGTTATATTTAAACCTAGCTTTTCTTTCACTTGATCCAAAATAACTGGGCTTTTAATAATAACCTTGTATGTATTTGTTAATTGAATATTTGTTTGTACCTCATTGTATTGAATAGCTGCACCTTCTTGCTTCTTCTGGTTAACAAGAATCTGCGTCGAAGATTGATAGATTGGTGTCATAAAGAAGAAGCTAATGATAGCACTTACTATAGCTGCACCAAATGCGATTACGAGGATCATTGCTAAACGTTTTTTTAAGATATGAAATAACTCTTTTAAACTAATTGTTTCTTCCATAAGTTCCTCCAACTTTCTAAAATTTACACATAGGAAAAATTATAACATATAATCTTACATTTTTTTATTTTAGTAATATCTATGTACGATTGTTATTTAAAAACATATATAATCTTACAAAATAATCTTAAATATGACAACACATTCCATCAATTCGCCAAAAATTCTATTGCATTTTGTTTCCTTATATTTTAATAACAAATTTTTAAAAACCCAAAAAAAAAGTTAGCGAAAAATTGCTAACTTTTAAAAAATACTATTTCATACATTATTTTCTAATAATATCCATACGATTCTTGTTCTTCTCTTTTATCGTTTAATATAACACCAAGTAGCTTTCCTGACGCTTTATCTAATATTTGTTTCACTTTTATTAGTTTATCCTTTTCAGTTTTTTCACTTCGTGCTACTAATACAACACCATCGCATTTATTAGCGAGTATTTGTGCATCCGTAACGGCCATTACGGGTGGTGTATCAATTAGAACAATGTCAAACATCTTATATGCCTCTAGAAGCACTTCATCCATTTTACGATATCCAAGTAGCTCTGCTGGATTTGGTGGGATTGGACCTGCTGACATAATATATACGTTCTCTATATCCGTTTTTTGAATACATTGCACAAACGAAGTCTGTCCTGATAATAAATTCGTTAATCCATTTGGACTATATGCAGCGAATAAATTTTGCAATGTCGGCTTACGTAAGTCTGCTCCAATTAACAATACTTTTTTTCCTTGTTGGCCAAAAACAACCGCTAAGTTTGCGATTGTCGTTGTTTTTCCGTCACCAGGATCTACTGAAGTAACAATGATAGAACGAATATGGTTATCTACAGATGTAAATTCAATATTTGTACGGATATTACGGTATTGTTCCGCAATGCGTGATTTAGGCTCTTTATGAGTAATTAGTTGTCTTAATGGCTTTCTTTTTTTTCTCCCGAACATGTTATGATCTCCTTTTTTTCAAAATACAACATTTTCCCCTTTTTTCTTTTATGCCCGATATGCTACGCCAATTTTTTATTTACTTCTACCGTTAAATTTCTCCATTTCTTGTCTCTGTAATCCATCATAACTAATCAGAATAACCTTTGTCCTATCTTATACCTTCTATAATGTGACAATGATATCTCTATTTTTATCGCGTTATCATTTATCTTAATTCCAAGATATTTATAGCGTCATCATATACAAATTTCCATTTACTTATAGTTAAAATTCTGGTTATTATTAATTTTAAAACTTCTAATAAAACAGTAATAAAAAAATCCTTCTGCACATGTAGAAGGATTTTTCAGTACTATCTATTCTTTTTTATCACCAATCGCAAATGTAATTTCTGCCTCACATGCAACTTCACCATCTACTGTTGCGATTGCTTTTCCTTTTCCAATTGGGCCGCGTACGCGTGTCATTTCTACTTCTAGACGAAGCTGATCACCTGGGCGTACTTGTTTTTTGAAACGGCAATTGTCAATACCTGCAAAGAAAGCAAGTCTTCCGCGGTTTTCTTCTTTCTTTAATACTGCAACTGCTCCGACTTGTGCTAATGCTTCTACAATAAGTACACCAGGCATAACTGCATAGTCAGGGAAGTGTCCGTTAAAGAATTCTTCATTTGCGGATACATTTTTAATCCCAACCGCTCTTTTGCCTTCATCTACTTCTAATATTTTATCAACGAGTAAAAATGGATAGCGGTGAGGAATGATTTCTTTAATTTGTTCTATATTTAGCATGTAACAATCGCCCCTTTTGTAATATTGGTCTTACCACTTGGACATATTGCTATTATCCCATTTTGTTTATTGTTTGTCATTACAAAGTAACATTTTATATTTAGCACAACTTCCTAAAAAAAATGCACACACTCTATTCCATTAAAATAGTTGCACATTTTTGCAACTGACACGGAGGTGGAAAAGAGTGTATGCCCAAATTAGGGAAAGGCAATATGTATTGAAACATTATTTGCCTTAATGTCGTATTCGACTCATTATATTATAAACGTTTTCAATTAAGGAAATATTAAATTTAACCATATATATGAATATTTTACCTGTTTCCTTCATATTTCTCTATTTTTCTTCCATTTTCGCAAAAAAACAAAATAAAAAAATAAAAAAACAAAAAAAGAACTAAGGCATTAGCCTTAGTTCTTTCAAATTATCTCAAAGCACGCTTTGGTAATCTGTCGATATTCTCTAACATAATACCTGTACCAACCGCAACGCAGTGCATTGGGTTTTCAGCAATTAATACTGGTACTTTTAGTTCTTCTGCTAGAAGCATGTCGATACCGTGTAGTAAAGCTCCACCGCCTGTTAGAATAACACCGCGGTCGATGATATCTGCAGATAATTCTGGTGGTGTGCGCTCTAATACACCTTTTGCAGCTTGTACAATAACAGCTGCATTTTCTTTTAATGCTTCTGTAATTTCTTCAGAGCATACTGTAATTGTACGTGGTAAGCCTGTTACCATGTCACGTCCGCGAATTTCAAGTTCTTCGCTACGTGCACCTGGGAATACTGTACCAACTTTAATTTTAATATCTTCTGAAGTACGTTCTCCGATTAATAGCTTATACTTACGTTTAATATAGTTTAAGATCTCCATATCAAACTTATCGCCAGCCATTTTGATAGAGGAAGAGGTAACAATATCACCCATAGATAGTACAGCGATATCTGTTGTACCTCCACCAATATCAACAACCATGTTACCGCTTGGTTGGAAGATTTCCATACCAGCACCAACTGCGGCTACTTTGGGTTCTTCTTCTAAAAATACTGTTTTACCACCTGAACGTTCAGCAGCTTCACGAATTGCTTTTTGTTCTACTGATGTAATATTTGTTGGACAACAAATTAAAATACGAGGTTTTGAAAAGAAGCTCTTTACGTCCAATTTGTTAATGAAATACTTTAACATTGCTTCTGTAATTTCGAAGTCTGCGATTACACCATCTTTAAGTGGACGAATTGCTACAATATTACCAGGCGTACGTCCCACCATGCTTCTCGCTTCTTCACCTACTGCTAATACTTTACCACTATTACGATCAATCGCCACAACAGATGGCTCATTTAATACAATACCCTTACCTTTAACATGAATTAATACGTTAGCCGTACCTAGGTCAATTCCGATATCTCGCGCAAACATTCCCGTTTTTTCCTCCTCGATATTCAAAATCAGGTTACACCCGAATTCTTTTCACCTAATTTCTGATTTTATCATAAATTTAACAGAAACGTAATATTCGCAAAAAGAATTCTTCTGAAAAATATTACCGAATGTGAACGGAATGTTTGCTACTGTAACATTATTGACGTACAGGCTTCTCTACATCTTCTTTTCTATACTTTTGTTTTGTTGCTTCTCCCCCTCTTAAATGACGAATAGACTTATGATAATCAAGAATTTCTTTCACTTCATTTGCGAGCTCTGGATTAATTTCTGGTAGACGTTCTGTTAAATCTTTATGGACTGTACTCTTTGATACCCCAAATTCCTTTGCAATGACACGCACTGTCTTTCTTGTCTCCACGATATACTTACCAATCTTGATAGTTCTCTCTTTGATGTAATCGTGCACACCACTCGCCTCCCTAATTTGGATGTGAGAAGGGTGAAATGAGCCTCGCTGCATACGACTAAGAAGTAAGTGTGAGTGCTGTTTGTAAGCGTTAAACATTCTTGGATTTATAATGAAATGATTCACGATTTCTCACCTCAAACACTCTCTTTGCTTTGGTTTATACCATTGTATTGCCCGCACTACTGATATATGCTACATGTTCACTATTTTTGCGGACTAAGTTAAGAAAAATTACGTTTTTTTGTGAGAAATACGTTAAAACTGACTATTATAGCGAAAAAAAATGACACCTTATATATAAGGTGTCATTCTTCTCGTTCCAATTCTTCTTCTAACAATTGATGGTGGGGAACCTCTTTCTTACCGGCAATGTAATAATATAAAGTGAATAAAACAAACAATAAAATAATAGCAGTCGACAGAACAAACAAAAATGACACAGTATCCCCTCCCTTTTGTAATATATATTCGAGAATCTCGTCATTTTTCCTTGTTATTGCAACTTTTTTCTCGAAATTGAGTATTTTTATATAAAAATAAAAAAATCAACTCCCCTAGTGGGAACTGATTTTTTCACTTCATTATTCTTGTGAAGAAGAATCGTTAGATGATTCTGTAGAACCATTTGTTGATTTTTCTTCTTTCTTCGGTTCTTCTTTTTTGTCACTAGTTGAACCGCTTGTTGATTTCTCTTCTTTTTGAGACTTGTCTTCTGTTTTACTTTCAGGTTTCGTGCTCGTTGACTTCTCTTCTTTTTGAGATTTGTCATCAGCTTTTTTACCAGAAGCATTCGTAGCCTTTGCAGCACCTGCATCAGCTTTAATTTCTGTTACTGATTTATTTAAGTAACGTTCAGGGTTCACAGCCACATTGTCTTTACGTACTTCAAAATGAACGTGAGAACCTGCCTCTTTATTCATTGCACTTAGACCGGATGTTCCTAATACTTCACCTTGTGCAACTCTTGCACCCTTTTCTACTTTCACACTGCCTAAGCTTTGATAAGATACCGCTACACCATTTCCACTATCAACTGTTACAACATAACCAAGAAGTGAATCTTTTTCAGCTTTCGTTACTGTACCACTTAAAGCAGCAGCAACATTGAATTCTTTTCCATTCTTCGCAGCAATGTCAATTCCTTTGTTCGGGGAATATGTGTTGTTATAAAAGACAAGTGCTTTTTCTTGTTCCGCCTCAGTTGCTGCATCTTCATAGAATTTCTTCTGTACGACTACTTCCGCATTCGCGGCAGCTGGCATTTTCACTACTTCTGAAGATTTTGTTACTGGTACTGCTGGATCTTCCGATTGTGTATACGGTGTTGCTTGATCGTGGTTTGGAGTCTTCTTCGGATTAGCTCCTTGGAACCATAGCGCAACCATTAAGATTACCGCTGCACAAGCAATGTATAGTGCCGGAAACACCCATCTTTTTTGAAATAAATGTACTACCTTTTGCGACTTTTTATTATTTCTTCCTCGCATTCCATCATCACCTCAGCAATCATTTTGAACAATATTCACGTATCCTATACAACGTATAACTAATTACTTTTCGACAAAATCTGTAAAAATATGTATGAGAATTGCAAAATTTCCGAGGAAATGATAGAAAAAAGAAAAAACTGAGCACTTTTGGCTCAGTTTTTAATCTAATTGTTTCTTTTTATATACGATTAAACATACAAAGAGCGATATAATAAGCCAAACTGCAACATTTAATACATGCCCACTAATACTACCAAATCCCGTCCCACCTACTAAACTGTTAAGTGCTTTCACAATATTAGATGTTGGAAGATATCCAATCATCGTCTTAATTACTTTATTTTCAACCATTGGCTCAAACTGTACAGCCAAATACATCGTCATTAATATCGGCATTCCAATTATTGATGTTTGTGGTACAGATGCAGCTAACAATCCAATCATTGTTCCAATCACAATAAATAAAATTGTTCCACATAAGAAAATAAATCCTAGCAATAATAGATTTCCACTGAATTGATCCAAAATAAATAAGTTCACAATACAAATGCCCAATGTCAAACATGCTGTTAATATACTTTTTCCAAGTAGAACTTCAACCGAAGATGCCGGTGATAGCATTAATACACGCAATGTATGTTTTTCTTTTTCTTCTGCAATTACCATAGATTGAACAAAGCCTGCGACAAATAGGAAGGCCGTTATAGTAGTAATGCCTAACATTTCCTTTCCCGCTCCAAATCTGCTAAACAAAAATGAAAGTATAATTGGTAAAAATGCCATTAACAACACTTGTGAATTTGTCTTAAAATCTTGTACTTCTTTTCTAAAAATAGCTGATACACGTCTCATTGAAAATGTCATTATAATCCCCTCCCAGTAACTTCAATAAAGATATCGCCTAAAGTTGGTTCGTGTGAATGAATGGATAGTAATTCTCCTTTGTTCATCCATTCTGAAATACGTTTTGCACCTAATTCATCTTTTTGTACTGTTTCTTTCTTCTTATCCTTTAACACGACTTGTATTTGATCTTTCGCGTATTGTAAGCGAAGGTTCTCCGGTGTATCAAGTGCTACAATCTCTCCGCCACACAGGAAGGCAATGCGGTTACAAAGCGTTTCTGCTTCGTCCATGTTGTGAGTCGTTAAGAAAATCGTCGTTCCTTCTTTATTTAAGTCTTTTAAGATTTTATGAATATTTTGTACGTTTACTGGATCAAGTGCAGATGTTGGTTCGTCTAAGAAGAGAATATCTGGTTTATGAAGGATTGCTCTTGCTAGTGTGACGCGTTGCTTCATTCCCTTTGATAATTTTTTTACTGGTGTTTTTTTATCATCTAATAAATTCACTTGTGCTAGTACTTCATCGATTCGTTCTTTTTTGCAATCATATAAGTCACAAAATAATAGTAAGTTATCATAAATGCTAAGTCTTTCATATAAGCCGCTGTTATCTGTTAAAATACCAATTCGTTTGTAATCGATGCAACTTGGTCCTGTAATATCTTTCCCTAATACTCTTACCGTTCCAACACTATGAAGCAATTGAGAAGTTAAAATTTTTACTGTTGTCGTCTTACCAGATCCACTCGGTCCAAGGAATCCGAATATCTCTCCTTGCTTCACCTCAATATTTACATTTCGAAGTGCCGTTTTTTCGTTGAAACTTTTCATTACATCTTTCATTTCAATTGCCAATGTCATTTCTTCATCCCCTTTGTTTTTCTTTTTTATAGATGAAAGTCGCTTTAGCGCTTTTCGTTCGTTTGTTTCGCTTTCTTGACTCAATCATATGAAAAACAAAGGGTAGGCGCATTAAAATACCGGTAAAAGGAGTATTTTTACCGGTGAATGAATCGCATGTTGAGCTTATTGGAGCACTTTTATAGTCCAATAACACCTTTTAATTCATCCATTCGTCCTTTTGAAAGCGGGATTGAACTTTTTCTTTCGTCGTCTAAAATTAAGCTAAAACTGTTACGAGTCCAAGTAATCACTTCTCGCACTCTTTGTAAATTCACAAGGTACGAGCGATGACATCTAAAGAAACCAAAACCTGTTAACCTTGCTTCTAGTTCACCTAATGTTAAAGCGCATACGAAATCTCCTTCACGAACGTGAATATGTGTTACTCCGTTTTGTGTTTCAATGAAATGGATTTCCATCGGATCAAGTAAAATGATTTTATCGTTCACCTTCGCAGGTATTCTTTCTAACTTCATTTGCGGAATTATTTGAACGACCTTCTCTTCATCGACTTCTTCCACTTCCTCTTGTTCAATTTCTACTTTTTTCACACCATCGTTGTTTAATATGTATACATCCTCTGTTAACGAAAGGGCATCCGATAGGAAAGATGACGTAATAAAAATTGCCTTTCCTTGTTCTTTCATTTTCATAATTGCTTTCCGAATAATAACCGTACTCTCTATATCTACATTTTGCTCTGGTTCTTCCAAAATGATTAAATCCGGATTATGAATCATAATTCGTCCTATATGAAGACGGCGCTTCTCTGAAAATGACAATTTTTCTATTTTAACGTTTAGTTTATCTAGGAGACCAACATACTGTACGACTTCTTCTATACTTACCTTTGATTCATAAAGTCCTAATAGAAACTTAAAGTATTCCTTCACCTTCAAACGATCATATGCTTCATCTTTCAAAAAACAAAAGCCGATGCGGAAATAATTTTTCTTTCCAATTGCTTCCCCTTCAAACAGTACGTTGCCAGTTGAAGCTTCTTCTTCACCAATAATAATGCGGTGTAACACTTTAGCTGTATGATTATTGCATTGCAAAACAATACATTGTCCTTTTTCAACCTTTAGCTCAATTTCCGGTAACTGGTTCGTCTTCCCTAACTGTTTCAACTCTAGTAACGCCATTTCATCTCCCCCAAATGCCTTTTTATCCTATTATATCAAACAATTAATGGAAAATTATGATATTTTAAACAGAAAAAAATAGGTGCCAGAGTTCTGACACCTATTTCTTCACCATCAGTTTTCCTTCATAATCATTCATCGTCTTTATTTCAACGCCTTTATAGTAATGAGCGACGATATCTGTATATTTCTTTCCTTCCGCTGCCATGCCGTTCGCCCCGTATTGACTCATACCAACGCCGTGACCGAAGCCTTTCGTTGTAACGATGATTTTATCTCCTTGTTGTTTCCACGTGAAATCAGAAGAACGTAAATCTAACTTTTCACGAACTTCTTTTCCTGTTAATGTTTTTCCTTGAAAAGCTACATCCTTTACGCGCTTTCCTTCCGTAAGGTCTTTAATATTTCCAACCTTCCCGTCTGCTAGCACTTTCACACCGAGACGTTTTTGAAAATCAGCTACTGTAAATGTTTGCTCGCTCGTAAACTTTGGAGAGGCTTGATCCCACGGACTATCTACACTTTTCAAGTACGGATAATCATTTCCCCAATAGTCAGCTGCATTTTCTGTTCGGCCATTACTCGTTGAAAAGAAGGATGCTGAAATTGGTTTTCCATCATACGTTAAAACTTGTCCTGCTGTTTTCGAAACGGCTTCTTCGATTTTCTTCAAATTATTTTCGTAGTTATTACCCCATTGCTTCTTCAATTCATCTTTGCTTTTGTACACTTGATCTTTCACCGTATCTGTCACGTCCGCATTATTTTTCTTTCCTCCGCTTAGCATACGTTGTACTACAAATGTTCTCGCTGCTAATGCCTGCGCCTTTAGTGCCTCTATTTCAAAACTGGCATTCATCTCAGAAGCTACTACACCTGTCACATACTCCTCCACTGGTAATGTTTCTACCTTCTTCTGTTTTTCGCGATATACAGCAACTTGAACAGCTGTATCTACTTTTCCTGGAGCTGGTATGCTTTCTATCGCTGGAGGAGTTTTAGAGGCCGTTTCTTCCCCTACTTTTGCTTTCGCAAATGGAATAACAAGGGCTGCAGGTACAATGATAACGAGCGCTATTAAGAGCGCTACTGTAATAAAAAGTGGCTTTGAAAATTTCATCCTATTTTCCCCCAATATAAAAGCTTTACTCCATTCATTCTTATGGAACAACTCTTTCTTTTAGAACATACTTAAGGGGAAGAGTATAAAACAGAAATTTTCTAAATATTTTTACTGGTACGTGCATAAGTATAGAATTTATTGACTATAACAGTAATAACCAAAAAAATAGCCCCTATGTCAAAAGACATAGAGACTATTTCAATTAAGCGTGAAGATCAGAAACTTCTTGTTCTTTCACTTCTTCTACTTTTTCGTTTACACGTTCAATAGTTGCACCTAATGCAGCTAATTTCTTATGGAAGTTTACATAGCCACGGTCAAGATGTTTTAACTCAGTTACACGAGTATAACCTTCTGATACTAAACCAGCTAAGATTAATGCAGCTGCAGCACGTAAGTCAGTTGCTGCTACTTCAGCACCTTGTAAGCTGTTTGGACCGTTCATAATAACAGAACGACCTTCAATTTTAATATCAGCATTCATACGACGGAATTCTTCAACGTGCATAAAGCGGTTTTCGAATACCGTTTCTGTAATCATGCTTGTTCCATCAGCTTGTAGTAATAATGCCATCATTTGTGATTGCATGTCTGTTGGGAAACCTGGGTGAGGCATAGTTTTAATATCAACCGCTTTTAACTTATCTGGGCCGATAACACGTACACCTTCGTTTTCCTCAATAATTTTAACACCCATTTCTTCCATTTTCGCTGTAATTGAGCGTAAATGTTCAGGTACAGCATTTTCAATTAAGATGTCTCCACCAGTAATTGCTGCTGCAACCATGAATGTTCCCGCTTCAATACGGTCAGGAATAATAGAGTGGTTTGCACCATATAATTTATCAACGCCTTCGATACGAATCGTTCCAGTTCCAGCTCCGCGTACTTTCGCTCCCATCGCATTTAAGAAGTTAGCTAAGTCAACGATTTCTGGTTCTTTCGCTGCGTTTTCAAGAATTGTTGTCCCTTTTGCTAATGTAGCTGCAGACATAATGTTTTCTGTCGCGCCTACGCTTGGGAAGTCTAAGTAGATTTTAGCTCCTTTTAGTTCTCCCTCAACATATGCCTCAACAAAACCGTTACCAACCTGTACTTTTGCTCCCATTGCTTCGAAGCCTTTTAAATGTTGGTCAATTGGACGTGAACCAATTGCACATCCACCAGGAAGTGCAATACGAGCACGACCGTTACGTGCTAATAATGGTCCCATTACTTGAACAGATGCACGCATTTTACGTACATATTCAAATGGTGCTTCAATGTTTAGTTCTTTAGAAGAATCGATTGTTACTTGATTATTTTCAAATACGACTTCAGCATTTAAATGACGTAATACCTCATTAATTGTGTATACATCAGACAAAACTGGTACTTCAGATAGTACATTCTTTCCATCACTCGCTAATAGGGCTGCAGCGATTATAGGTAATACAGCATTTTTTGCGCCCTCAACACGCACTGTGCCGTTTAACCGCTTTCCGCCACGGACGATGATCTTTTCCAAATTATTCCCCTCCGTGTCCTTTTTTCAGTATCTATTCACTCAATACTCAGAAGTTATGATCGGTGTGCCAACCACAATTGTATCTTTGTTGTCTGTAGAACGTATTGCTATTTGCACATTTATTTTCTCTCTATTTGTTGAAAGAGCGTCATCCCACTTTTTATTGTATGCGGAGACTGACACAAATGCTCTTTCTTCTACTTGTTCGATCGCTCTTGCTGAAAGATCTTTCAAAACCTGATTGGTTTTATTTTGCAAAACACCTTCAATCTTATCATTCAGTACACCTTGAACACAAGTGTAAATTATAGGTTTTTCACTAAAAATTTTATTCATGTTTTGAACATACTTCGGGTCCCATTTCGCCCCACTTATTTCAAAGATAATGAAAGTGTTTTCTTTAGTATTTTCTTTACTCCAAGTTACTACTACTCGTTCTTCATAAGAAGAAAGCTTTTTATAGGAAGTAGCTTTATATCCATCTGGAGATTGCTCTACTTCCCACTTTTGAATATTTGCCTTTTCCTTCACATCGTTTAACAACTTTTGAAACGTATGTATGTTAGAAATTGTTTTTGTTTCTCTCGCTAACCATGACCATTTTTCTACTTTAGCATCATTTTTCTCTAAAGCCTTGATCATGCTCTCCATTTTCTGTTCATCGCTTATCGGTTTCATCTCTCTATATCCAACCAAAAATAAAACAACACTAAGTGCAACAATAAGAATGGCTTTAAGCTTCAATTTCATCCCCTCCTATCCCCATTGTTAACGGAGATTTGAGGTTCTATACACTTACTTTACTAAATACGTTAAACTCTTCGAATAGCCTAAATAATCAAGGAAAAAGTTACTTACAGATGTCCCAATTGCAATTGTAATTAAGATGAGTAATACTCGCGTCTGCAGCACTTTTCCGGACTTCATTAAACGCTCAATGTGAATGCCTTGTAAGGCCCACCACGTAATGGTAATAAACAATAAATGCGAAACAATGGCAATCAGTGCTTGTTGCCCTAAAAGTTGTGCCAAAAAATCGACCCCTTTTTACTCAGCTACTACTTATGAAAGAATATAAAAACGATACCATAATAAGTAGGAGCTACACTTTTTCAAATGCACATAGACATCTTACATTTTACATCGTGATTTTCTTTCCAAAAACGTATATCTACATTACAAGTTAACACAAAATAAAAAGCGCAGAGTACTGACTCCACACCTTTTATTTTCACTATTGTACCACGTTCCCTAAGAAGAAGAAATCTTTCATTAATGGAAAATATTCATAAAAGAAATTGTACCCAATCATCGGCATAATCCCTAGTATTACAATCGAAATTGCACAAAGACTCATAACAACCTTTATATTTAACGGTAACCGTATTCTCTCTTCTGTCTCTCCTGTGCGGAAAAACATTTGTTGTAAAATACGGAAATAATATACGAATGAAACGACTGTCGTACCCATCATAATCGAAGCTAGTACGTAATGTGCTGGCTCTACATGAAGCGCGCCTAAAAAGATATTAATCTTTCCAATGAAGCCAGCCGTTCCTGGTATCCCAGCCAACGATAAAATAAAAATTGTCATCATAATCGCTGCAAATGGCGACCTTTTATATAAACCTGTGAAAATCGTTATATTTTCCTCATCATTTTGTAAGATTAAGCCGTGGATGATAGCAAATGCACCTATATTCATAAGCATGTATGCCAGCATATAAAACCACATGCTATCCATCGTAAATGGTGATAATGCCACAAGTGGAACGAGTAAATACCCTGCATGAGCAATGCCCGAATAAGCAAATAAACGCTTTATATTGTATTGTTTTAACGCAACTACATTCCCAACAATCATCGTAATACTTGCTAACACCGCGATATATATACTCATATGCCCATATAAAGATTGCATATCTCCTTGTATTAATACACTTGCAAAAACCATAAGGAACAAACGAATAATGAGTAGGAAACCAGCAATTTTAGAAATCGTTCCAAGAAAAGCAGTAACTGGTGTAGCCGCTCCTTCATACACATCAGGTGCCCACATATGAAACGGCACTGTGGCAATTTTAAATGAGAGACCGACTAGCAATAAAAGAAATGCGAGAGCTAACAATAACTGAATACCACTAGCGAGTTCCCCAGTGAGTACCTTTTGCATATCTACAATGTTAGTTGAACCTGTAATACCGTATAAATAACTCATTCCGAAGAGCGTAATCGCCGTTCCAATTCCTCCGCTAATGACGTATTTCATTGCCGCTTCATTTGATGCACGGCTCTTTTTTCGTATTCCTACTAAAATATAAGAAGAAAGTGAAAGTAACTCCAAACCAACGAAAAGGGTAATGAAATCAACACTAGAAGCCATGAACATCGCACCAAGAAGTGCCATTAAAAATAAGTAATAATATTCACCCTTATCTTCAATTGGATTCTTCTTATCATCGCTCATTGCGGTGCATAAAATAAGAGCTGAGGCACCTAATAGCAATGTTTTAAACCCTTTTGAAAATCCATCTAACACAAACGATCCGTTTAAAATATCTCCAGCTGGTTCGCTATATAGCGTAATTAATGACACAATTGCTAATACGATAGCAGCAATCGCACCAAAAGCTACATATCTATGGTTCAGCTTAAAAAACAAATCACATATGGAAAGAAGGATGGCGGCGCCGAGAATAATAAATTCTGGCACCATTAGATGCCACGATAAACTAAGTAACGTATTCATATCCATCCTACTTCACCCCCAATGTTTTCAATGTATTTTGAAGCGGATCCCCTAGTATTTCTGGCATAACTCCAATTGCAATAATACAAAAGATAAGTAGTAAAACAGGGACATACTCCCATCCGTGTATATCAGTTTTTGCTTCCCACTCTTTCTTTCCAAATGTCACTTGAAGTGTCGCCCTTAATACATATACAGCGGTTAAAATGATGCCAATCACACCGACTGCAGCAATGACGGGCTCTCCTTGAAATAAACCGAGAAAGGCAAGAAATTCACTAACAAACCCAGACATCCCTGGTAATCCAAGCGAGGCCATTCCTCCTGCTAAAAAGAATCCGCTAAGTATCGGTACACTTTTCGCAAGTCCGCCTAGCACCGTAATATCCGAAGTTCCAAATCGTTGTTCTATAACACCCAGTAGAAAGAAGAGCAAGGCTGCAATTAAACCATGTGATACAACTTGGAATAGCGCTCCTTGTGTACCAAGTGCATTAAGTGACGCAAGTCCCATTAACACAATTCCCATATGCGAAATACTAGAGTAAGCCAGTACTTTCCTAAAGTCCGTTTGGATGAGCGCTAAAAAGGCACCGTATAGTAGATTAATTACGCCTAATATCGCAATTAGCGTTGCAACATCGTGAAAATATTCCGGGAATAGCCCTTTCCCGAAGCGAATAATACCGTACGCTCCAATCTTTAGCAAAACACCCGCATGAAGCATAACTACAGCTGGATGCGCTTCTATGTGTACATTGACCATCCAGCGGTGCAACGGAAAAACAGGTAGTTTAATTGCAAAAGCAATCATTATGGCAATAAATACACTAAGCTGCAAGCTACTTGGGATGACGAGTGCTCCCTCTGCGTTTATGCTTCTTAATATCTCTTTCAGCTCCACAATATTTGTTGTACCTGTTTTCGCAAACAAAATTGAGAAAACAATGAGCAAAATAGCTGAGCCAATACCGTTATATATTAAATAACTATACGCAGCCTTTTCACTCGACAATTTTCCCCACTTTCCAATTAATAAGAACATTGGTGGCAACGTAATTTCAAAGAAGATAAAAAACAACATTAAGTTTTGAGCAGCAAAGACGCCGAGCATTCCTATTTCTAGCATAAGTAACAGCATATAAAATGCTTTTAAATTTCTTTTAATAGAAAAGGCTGCAATTGCTGCAAGCGTTGCTAGAAGAGCCGTCAGTACCATCATGACAAGCGACAAACCATCAATACCGAGCTCGTAATAAATAGAAAACCACCTTTTATCTACCGCTGTAAAATCGCCGAACTTAATCCATTTCACCTTCTCATCAAATAGTGACAAATTCTTTCCAGAAGCATATGTACAAGCGAGGACGATAGCGATTCCAAATGGAAGTGCCGTCCCAAATAAGCCAAGCGCTCGCACTGTACGCAATTCCTTTTTCGGTGTTAATACAAGCAATAAAATTCCTAAAAGCGGGGAAAAAATGAAGAACGTTAACAACAAATCATTCATCGTAAATCCCCTCCCGTATAGAGCAAAATAATGACGAGTACAGCGAGTGAAACTGCCGTTACAGTACCGTACACTTGTACATTCCCATTTTGAAGTTTCGATCCAAGATTACTTGTGCCTTTAACTACACTTGAAATTAAAACTGCAATTCCTTCAACTACATACACTTCAAATAAGCGAAGCACATGAGCGATTCCTTTCGTAATAGGGATCACCGTCATGTTGTATAGTTCATCCACATAATATTTTTCTTTCAAAAGATTATAAAGCGATGTTTCCGTACCCCCAGCCCAATTTCTAGAAATTGATTTCTTGCAATATATGAAATATGCAAGAGCGATTCCCGCAAATGAAACGAGTGTCGCAACAATTATAATCCAAACTGGTCCATGCGCTTCTTCAACCTTAAACCCTACATCTTTCGTCAACCAATCTCCGAGAAATGTCCCAAACCATGGTGTATTTATATATCCTGCCACTACCGCAAGAACGCCGAGAACAATCATTGGATACGTCATAACGCGAGGCGATTCATGCACTTCTTCCTTCGTCTTCGTTTCTCCAGTAAAGACAAGAAAGTATAGGCGGAACATATAAAATGCTGTTAAAAACGCCGCAATTACCGCTAAAGTAAATAAAACGTAATTGCCATTCATCCACGTCGCCGCTAAAATTTCATCTTTGCTGAAAAAACCGGAAAGCAGCGGAACACCGCTAATGGCAAGGGTACCTATTAAAAATAGCGTACCAGTTACTTTCATCTTCTTCTGTAAACCGCCCATTTTATTAATGTTTTGCGTATGCACAGCATGAATTACACTTCCTGCTGCCAAAAATAGTAGTGCTTTAAAAAAAGCGTGTGTCGTTAAATGGAATATACCAGCTACATAACCGGCAGAACCTAACGCGAGCATCATGTACCCGAGCTGGCTAACTGTAGAATAAGCAAGCACCCTCTTTATATCTGTTTGCACAAGACCGATAGAGGCCGCAAAGATTGCAGTGAAAGCTCCAACGATTGCCACTGTCTGCATCGCCACTGTACTTGCTGAAAACAGAGGAAACATCGTCGCTACTAAATATACGCCAGCTGCGACCATCGTCGCCGCGTGAATAAGTGCCGAAACGGGCGTTGGCCCCTCCATTGCATCTGGCAACCACGTATGCAGCGGGAACTGACCTGATTTTCCCATCGCCCCGATAAAAATTAATATCGCTGTTATTGTAATCATGTAAGGAGGTAGATCCCCTGTATAAATCGCCCTAAATATTGCGTCATATTCAAAACTACCTGCGTACCAAAAAATTAAAATCATCCCGATAAATAAACCAACATCCCCAATACGGGTCATAATAAAAGCCTTTTTTGCAGCAGCCTTCGCTTCTTCTTTAAAGAAATAAAAACCGATAAGTAAAAATGAACCAAGGCCAACTAATTCCCAAAATATATAAAGCTGTAATAAATTCGTTGATATAACAAGCCCTAACATCGCAAATGTAAAGAGTCCTAAATATGCGTAAAAGGTTGGTAATCGTTCATCACCTTTCATATAACCTTTCGAATACACATGTACAAGTAGACTCACAAGCGTCACGATAAATAACATTAAAGCTCCTAATGCAGTCACTTCAAAGCCGAATGATATATCCAAATCTCCAGCTCTAAGCCATACCCACTTATGCTTCACGCTTGCTTCTGAAAACCTTTCTATTAACACAAGTACCGCAAGTATAAAGGAGAGAAAGACGAAAAAAATACTAAGTACGCTGCTTCCTTCTCTAATTTTCTTCCCGAATATAATGAGTAACAAAAACGAAACGAGTGGGAAAAGCGGTATGAGCCATGCATAATCGATCATTGTTTCCTTCCCCCTTTTTCGGTCACAATGCTATCCTTTAAGCGTATCCATTTCATCCACCTGAACTGTCGTACGATTGCGATATAAAGCAATTAAAATAGCGAGTCCTACCGCCGCTTCCGCTGCCGCTACAGCCATCGTAAACAGTGAGAAAATTTGACCTGTTAAATTCGGAAATAAGCCTAATTTACTAAACGCCACTAAGTTTAAATTGGCAGCATTCAGCATTAATTCGATACAAACTAATACGATTACTGTATTCCGCTTTGTTAAAGCTCCAAATAGACCGATGCAAAACAAAATAATCGCAAGTGTTAAATATGCAGAAGCTGGAACGCTACTCATTGGAATCCTCCTCTTTCTCGTCCTTTTTCGCAAGTATAATTGCGCCAACGAGTGCTACAAGTAAAATAACTGAAGTTAGTTCAAATGGAATAATATATTTTGAATAGAGAAGCGTACCGATTTGAAGTGTGTTGTTTTCATGGAGAGGTAAACTTCCTTGTGTGCTTTCATTTGCAAAATCAACATTATTAACAGCGAAATACATAACCGCTCCAAATGCTACAACTGCAAAGAAGATAATCCATTTTCGAAGAGTAAGACGCGATTCATTTTCCGCGTTATGTTTCGTTAACATAATGCCGAAAATCATAATAATTGTGATTGCACCAGAATAAAGTAAAATTTGTGCAACGCCTATAAATTCGGCTGATAAAAGAAAATACAAACCTGCAATGCTGAGAAATGTCAGAACGAGAGCTAGCATCATGTGCATAACTTTCGTTAAGTTCAACATAAGAACACCGCCGATAATTGCAGACAAGGATAGTATAAAGAATGCTACAAACTCGCCATTCATGCCTTATTCTCCTTCCTGACATTTTCGTCGTTTTCGTCAAGCCACTGCAAATTTTTAAATAAGTCATCACGTGAATATTCCGCGAGTTCAAAGTTATTTGTCATGACAATTGCCTCTGTCGGACAAACTTCTGTACATAAATCACAAAGAATACAAATTTCAAAATTAATATCATACGTGTCGATAATTTTTCCTTTTTTCGTAGGATCCGGATGTTTCTTTCCTGTTAACTGAATACAGTCTGTCGGACAAATGTTAGAGCACTGATTACAAACAATACATTTTTCCGGATAAAATTTTTGAATTCCTCGAAAACGGTCTGGCAACGGCAACGGTTGATTTGGATAATCATACGTTACCTTCTTCTTGCTCAAATTACTTAATGTATATTTTAATCCTTTAAATAGTCCTTTCATCTCTTACTGGCACCCCCCTCATAGATTAGAAGAATAACTCCTTAATCAATGCCGTTAAGAAAATATTTGCAAGTGCAATCGGCAATAATACTTTCCAACCAAACTCCATTAACTGGTCACCTCTTATACGCGGGAACGTAACGCGGAACCAAATTAATAGAAAGACTACACTGCTAAATTTCAAAGCAAACCATACGGCACCTGGGATAAATCCAAGAAACATGACTGGATTCCATCCGCCTAAAAAGAGCACTGTAATTAACGATGCCATCCCGAAGAAATATACGTACTCTGAAAGCATGAAAAACGCCCAGCGAAACCCTGAGTATTCCGTATGATATCCAGAAACAAGTTCTGACTCCGCTTCTGGCAAATCGAATGGCGTTCTATTTAACTCTGCAACTGCTGCGATTAAGAAAACGACGAAGCCAATTGGCTGTACGAAAATGTACCAAACCTTCTCCTGCGCCGCTACAATCTCATTTAAATTCAGGCTACCAGCTAGCAAAACGATACCAATTACACTCATTACGAGCGGAATCTCATAAGAAATCATTTGCGCCGCCGCACGCATCCCTCCTAAAAGGGAATATTTATTATTCGATGCCCATCCCCCAGTTACAACACCTATCGTCGTAATACCGGAAACAGCGATATAATAAAGTAACCCGACTCCAATATCTGCAAATTGAAATTTATCAGTGAACGGGATAACTGCAAGCACCATAAATGCTGGTGCAAATGCAATGACAGGTGCTAATATAAACAGCGGTTTATCTGCTGCTTTCGGAATACTATCTTCTTTCAATAATAGTTTTAAAACATCAGCTACCGTTTGCAGTAAACCAAATCGGCCTCCAACCTGGTTTGGGCCAATCCGCCCTTGCATAAACCCCATCACTTTCCGTTCTGCCAAGATTCCATATGTAACGAAGCCAAGGACTGCAAATAGTAGAAGTACCGCTAATCCGAAAAAAATGAAGAAATTCGTCCAGCTTGAAGGTGATTGTAAGAGCGTCTCAATCATTAGCCATCAACCTCCCCAAGTACAATATCAACTCCACCTAAAATCGTAATTAAATTAGCGATGTTTTCACCTTTCAATAACTTTGGTAAAATTTGCAAGTTATAAAAAGATGGCCTACGAAACTTCAAACGGTACGGCTCTTTCTTTCCGTCACTAGCGATATAACACCCAATCTCTCCGCGCGGCGATTCGATACGTACAAATGCTTCTCCCTTAGGTGCCTTAATAATTTTTGGTACTTTTGCCAGCACAGCTCCATCTTTCGGGAACTGCTGAACCGCTTGCTCAACAATCTTTAAAGACTCCTCGCTTTCTTGCATTCGGCAAACGTAGCGATCCCAAGCATCTCCCACGCTTCCAACAGGAATATCAAAATCAAAACGATCATAAATCGAATACGGCTCATCTTTGCGAAGATCCCAGTTTACTCCAGTGCACCGCAAATTTGCTCCGCTTAAAGAATACGAAATCGCTTCTTCCGCGCTATATATACCAACGCCTTTCACACGATTTAAGAAAATCTCATTACCGCTAACAAGATCATGATAACCTGCCAGTTGCTCCCTCATATACGGAACAAACTCTTCCACCTTTTCAATCCAACCATCTGGCGCATCCCACTTCACACCACCAACTCTCATATAGTTAAAAGTAAGCCGTGCCCCGCATAATTCATTTAATAAATTTATAATCATCTCTCGTTCACGAAAAGCGTACAAAAACGGGCTAACCGCTCCTATATCAAGAAGATTTGTCCCCCACCAAACGAGATGGCTGGCAATTCTTCCTAGCTCCATCGCAAGTACTCGCAAGTATTCGGCACGCTCTGGAATTTCAAGCCCCATCATCGTCTCTACAGCATGGCAAATGACGTAATTATTCGTCATAGCTGATAAATAGTCCATTCGATCTGTATAAGGGATAATTTGCGTATACTGTAAGCTCTCAGCGATCTTTTCCGTCCCGCGATGTAAATACCCAATAACAGGTGTAGCTTCTTTAATAATTTCCCCGTCAATCTTAATTACGAGCCTGAACACACCATGTGTACTCGGATGCTGAGGTCCTACATTCAAAAGCATCTCTTCCGTGCGGATCATAGCTACACCTCCACATCATACGGTTCATAGTCTTTTCTAAGCGGATATCCTACCCAATCCTCTGGCATTAAAATACGTGTTAAATTCGGATGCCCTTTAAATATAATGCCGAGCAAATCGTATGCTTCTCGCTCCGGCCAGTCAGCCCCTTTCCAAAGCGCTGTCACAGATTCGACTTGCGGCGTTTCTCGGTCTAGCTTTACCTTCACCGCTACCGATTGTTTCTTACTATATGAAAACAAATGAACATACACTTCCATATGTGTCACAAAATCCGTCGCATGTAGCTCTGACATATAATCAAAAGCAAGTCCCTCATGGAATCGCAGTGACTCCATCACTTCATAATATTTTTCGGGATCCACCACAAGAGTTGGCACATCCTTTGACAGTTTATTAATGTAGGAATCTACTAATACACCCTCTCCTAACTTCTCCCTAATAGCCTCAACATACTGATTTAAATACGGCTGATTTACGGACAGTTCTTCCTGCTTCGGCTCATCCTCTTTCTTACCTTCAGCCCCCTTTGTCTTCGCTCTTGCAGCCGCTGCTGCTTTCGCTTTTTCTTCTTCCGTTACTTCTTCGGTTCCTTCTCTTTTCTGCTTCGCTAACGCTGCCGCTTTTGCCTTTGCGGCGGCTGCTGCCTTCGCCTTGGCTTTCGCTTTTTCTTCTTCCGTTACTTCCTCGGTTCCTTCTCTTTTCTGCTTCGCTAACGCCGCCGCTTTTGCTTTTGCAGCTGCTGCTGCACGTCGTTTTGCTTCTTCTATAGTAATATCATCTTTTTTTGGTAGCGCTTTCTCTTTTTCTTGATCTTCTTCCTCAAGCTCACTTATTTCCGCCTCGTGTTTCGCTACAAGGCGTTTTCTCGCTTCTTCTTTTGCACGCCTAGCTGCTTCTTTTTTCAGCTCCTCTAAATCTTTATTTGGATTGCTCATTTATTCGTCACCTGCTTCCCGGTCTTTGCTTCGTAACGAATTTTTTCTTTTAATTTATTAATTCCATAAATTAAAGCAGCTGGATTTGGGGGACAACCAGGAATATACACATCAACTGGTACAATTTGGTCTACACCTTTCACAACAGCATATGAATTTACATACGGACCACCTGCTGTCGCACAAGATCCCATCGCAATAACCCATTTCGGTTCGGGCATTTGATCATATAAGCGCCGAACAATAGGAGCCATCTTCTTCGTTACCGTTCCCGATACAATCATGACGTCCGATTGCCTTGGTGAAGTCCGAAAAAATGACCCAAATCGATCTAAATCATAATGTGATGAACCTACTCCCATCATTTCAATTGCACAGCACGCCAGTCCGAATGTCATCGGCCATAAAGAATTGCTCCTCGCCCATCCTTTCAACTGTTCCAATGTAGAAAAAAAGATATTTCGTTCTAATTCTGCTCGCTCATTTGGATGTAATTCCTCAAAATTTATAACCATTGTAACACCTTCTTTTTCCAAGCATACGCTAATCCAACTAGCAACATTACAACAAAGATGAGCATTTCAATTAATGCAAATAAACCTAGCTTGTCATACGCAACAGCCCAAGGATATAAAAATAAAGTTTCTACATCAAAGATCACAAACAATAAAGCGAAAATATAATAACGAGCATGAAACCGAATATTTGCATCATGAAAAGGCTCAATTCCACTCTCATACGTCGTCGCCTTTGCTGCACTTGGTTTATTTGGGCGCAGCATCCTTCCTAATGTAAGAGCCACTACCGGCAGCAATATACCTAATAGCAAGAAAATCAAAACGATCATATAACTATTTTTATATACACTTGCCATTGTGAAACCCTCCCCCCTAAATTAAGAACAAGTTCACATAGTAAACAATATGTCCTAGTTGCAGTAATTATTATTTTTAAATTTTTCTAAATAATGCAACTATTCTAACCATTATAGCAAACTTCAAATTCCTATGTCGATATGTTGGGAGGCAGAAACAAGAATTATTAAAATCTATCTTTACAACTTGCTATAATTGTGCAAAATAAATATAAACTTATATATGCTTTTCAAGAAACCGTAGGTGATATAAATGAAAAAACAAACACATGTAAGTATTCTTATAAGCATTGTATTGCTGTCTATAACGCTTCACTATGTAGCGATGCCTTTTCTATATGAATACTCATTTTCTTTTCAGCTATTAATCGGAACGAGTACCCTATTAATTGATATTATCGCTTGTAGTTATATACTTTATTTTTCAAACATGAAAGAAGGGCTATCTCGTTTATTTTGGATCATATTATCTGTTGGAGCTCTCTCTTATTTTATCGGTGATATAGTCGTTGCCTATCAGCGTTTAATTGTAAAGGACTTCTATACGTTCGTTGATCCATCTGACTTTTTTTACTTACTTTTTTTAGTTAGCTTTACGTTTGCCTTTCTATACGAAATCATTTATAACCGAGATTTATTAGAAAAACTTTTTATGCTATGTGATATTTGTATTATCGTTACAGCCCAATTTACTTTAAGTTACTACTTACTTATTGAACGAACTATTCATATCTTTACAACATCCTATATCGACATATTTGTTCAACTTACCTATCCAATGGCTGATTTACTCTTTCTCTTAATAGGAATCAACCTTTTATTCAAACCACTATCCTTATTACCTAAAAAGGTCGGTGCACTTCTTGGCAGTGCTTTAATTTTATATGCTACTACAGATGCGATTTATGCGTATATAAAATACTTCATACCAGAGTATTCTATGTTTACAGTTACTCCTTTCTATCAAGTAACCTTAGTACTAGTAGCAATCGCCTGTATTCTCCATACAAAAAAGCCTGAAAAACAAGAACAAGTACTACTAACACCTAAAATTGGTGAATCAATCCGATTATCATTACCGTATATTTCGGTAGTAATGCTTATTGTTTTCATATTAGTTGAATACGTTTTTGCGCCTATTATAGTAATCGGACTTATAATAACTTTCTCCTTCGTTCTCATACGTCATAGTTTAGTTCGAAAACAAAATAAAATATTATTGATTGCTCAAATGCAATTCAACTCAGAACTCGAGAAACAAATTAAACTACGTACAGAAGATTTAGTAGAACAGAAAAATGAACTCTATCATAATCAACAAATGTTTAAATCTTTATACGAGCATCATCCAGATCCAATCTTCACATTAGATTTGTACGGTAATTTTCTCAAAGTAAATAACGCTGGTACTACTTTACTCGGTTATCAAACGAATGAATTATTAAACCAGCCTTACTATTCACTCATATACGAAGAAGATTTAGAAGAAATGATTAACGCCTTTCATCGCGTGAAAAAGGGGGATTCTATCTCTTTAGAAATACGGGCGTACCATAAAAACAGAGATATTTACTACTTGCACGTTACCGCCGTACCGATCTTTTTAAAGGAGAAAATTTCTGGGGTTTATTTAATGATTAAAGATATTACGGAAAGCAAACAACAACAAGAACAAATTAATTTCCTAGCATACCATGATACTTTAACAGAGCTTGCAAATCGACGTGCATTTCATCAACATTTAGAACAGGCAATTGCACGAGCAAAAATATCGAAAAAGCCTTTTGCTGTTATGTTTCTCGACCTAGACCGTTTTAAAGTTATTAATGATACCCTCGGTCATCGAGTAGGAGACCTATTGCTCATCGCAGTAGCAAAAAGGCTCGAAAGAATAGCAACATCAAATATGAAACTCGCGCGGCTAGCTGGGGATGAGTTCACAATCCTTATCGAGAATTACAAAAAAAAGCCAGATGTCCAAAAAATAGCTGATATGATTGTAGCGGCCATGAATGAGCCATTTGAAATCGAAAATCAACATTTACAAATTTCACCGAGCATCGGAATTGCAATATATCCTGAAGCAGGTGAAGATGCGCTATCCATTTTGCAGCATGCTGATATGGCCATGTACGAAGCAAAGAATAAAGGAAAAAACGGTAGCTCTCTTTACACGAAAGAACTATATAAAAAAATGGAACGAAAAGCTCGAATTGAAAAAGATTTGCCAATCGCTTTAGTAAACAAAGAATTTTATCTCGTTTATCAACCACAAATTGATACGACAACAAATAAAATTATCGGTGCTGAAGCTTTAATACGTTGGAAACCCCCACTATTAGGTGACATTTCACCATGTGAGTTTATTCCAATTGTAGAAGAGACGCCACAAGTAGTCCCACTTGGACATTGGGTATTACAAGAAGCTTGTCTCCAATTAAAAATATGGCATACCTTTGGCTACCAAAATTTAAAAATAAGTGTTAATTTATCCGCAAAAGAATTCCGGCAAGATCAATTAATCGAAAACATTTCACAAATATTAAACGACGTGCAAGTCGATCCAAAATATGTAACACTTGAGTTAACAGAAAGGATTGCAATGATTGACGAGAAAGAAACGTTATTGAGACTGAAGCAATTAAAAGAATACGGTATCCAAACTTCCATTGATGACTTCGGTACTGGGTATTCTTCTCTTGCTTATTTATCAATTTTTCCAATCGACACATTAAAAGTACCGAGAGAATTTACACAATTAGCTGATCATCGTCCTGAAGAACGAGCCATCGTTTCTACAATACTTTCCCTCGCAAATACTTTAAATCTTTCAGTCGTTGCCGAAGGAATTGAAACCGAAAAACAGCTTAAGTTTCTGCAAAAACATAACTGTAAATATATGCAAGGTTACTATTTCAGTAAACCACTTACTAGTAATCAGTTTATAAAATTTCTACAAAAAACCCCCAGTATGAACAAATAATTCATACTGGGGATTTTATAATGCTAAATATTTTTCTCATAATATTCTTCTGCGATCTCTTCGTAAAAAGCTGCAGATGTCGTATAGAAATATGGAATTAACCACAGGAATCCAATTCCTAATGTAATACAACTTAATATAAACCAGCCAATAAAACTTAAACATAAAATGAAATACTCCATCTTATGTCCATCCATCATACGACGACTTTCTGTAATAGCTTGGTTCAGTGAATACTCAGGATGATCGTTTATAATAAAGTATGTCATCGCATAAGAAAAAGATTTAATAATACCTGGAATAATGAACAATAACGTCCATAAGAAAAGATAAAGATTTACTAATAAATATAATAAAAATGATTTTAGAAATCTCTTTCCCTCTGAAAACCAAATGAATATATTACCAATACTAGCTTGCTTTTCACGAAGGATATTTAAACCAAGGTAATAGCCACCTAAAGTTAACGGTCCAGTAACAAAAAATGTAAGAATATTCGTTGAAAGTGAACCATTTGTTTTTTGCCAACCGAAAATTAAAGAAAATCCCCAATCAACACTAAAACTAAAAGCCGTGATAAGAATTGAAATGAGTAGTGTGGCTCCAACAGCTAATCCCCATTTCCCTTCTAATGAATCTAGTGCTTCTCCTTTTAAATCACTGATCATGCGTAGCCTCGCCTCCTATACACAATAATTCTATTAGTATAGCATGTTCCTATTGAAATTCACCTTTTGAAATATAGCGATAAAAGTGTGCTGTCGTCGTACTCATATACGGACTAAGCCAAAGAAATCCTATTCCAAAAGTAAGAAGCGCTAAAATAGCCCATCCTATGAAGCTCAGCCATAAAAGAAACAAATCTAACTTATGACCCTTCATAAGATTCTTACTTTCCTTCATCGCCTGCGAAACACTATATTCTGGATTTTCAATCATCACATAGTACGTCAGTGCATAAGAAAAATACATCACAATCATACCAACAATTGAAATTGCTAATAGTACAAAGAAAGCTATTGCAAATGACGTATTCCCTTCTTCACCTAACAATGCAAATAAGCCTATTAACAGCATCGGAATCCATGTACCTGTATATAACAAAATCGCAAGCATTGCCCACATTGTTTTCATCATTCTTTTAAAGCCACGAAATCCTTCAAATAAGTAATCTACTTTAGCATCTTCTCGTTTACTAATCTGTAAAAATACATTTGTATAACCATATGACGTGATCCCATACGATGCGTTACTCAAAATTATTATAATGCAATAAAAAATTCCAAAGGTAATACCTGCTCCAATTGACATCGTTTCCTCTTCAAATGATCCAGTTAAGCTTGCAACTGAGAGAAATATAATAATTCCTGGAATTAATAGTATAAGCATTGCAGCCATCGAAACGACATAACTTAAAATAAAATATAAAATTGTTGATCCAACACCTAGTCCCCATTTTCCCTTTAAAGAGTACAATGCTTCTCGCTTCATTTCACCAATCATTGATTCATCCCCTTTATGAAATATAAATTGTTGTACACTTCTACTTATACAAGCATCAATATAATTATACCAGTTTTGTAAAATTATCCATAAAATACACAAAAAAAATCCGTAAAGGCAAAGCCCTTACGGATTTTTTTACTTCATATCGGAAACGTTTAAACGGTTCACGGCACGTTGTAATGCCATTTCTGCACGTTTAAAGTCAACATGTGCTTGTTTATCTTGCAGACGTTGCTCAGCGCGACGCTTCGCTTCATTTGCGCGATGGATATCGATATGGTTTGCTTCTTCAGCAGATGATGATAATACAGTCACTTTATCTGGACGAACTTCGATAAAGCCACCGCTTACTGCTACATAATCAGTGTGTCCACCATTTTTCAGACGAACTGCACTAATTTTTAATGGTGCAACAGTTGGAATGTGACCTGGTAAGATCCCCATTTCCCCACTCTCTGCTTTTACACTTACCATTTCTACCTCTTTTTCGTAAACCGGTCCATCAGGAGTTACAATACTGACTGGAAATGTCTTCATACTTCGTCCCTCCTAAGGCCTTACGCCATCATTTTCTTCGCGTTTTCAATAACTTCTTCAATGCCACCTACTAAGCGGAATGCATCTTCTGGAAGGTCATCATATTTTCCTTCTAGAATTTCTTTGAAACCACTAACTGTATTCTTTACAGGTACGTAAGAACCTTTTTGACCTGTAAACTGCTCAGCTACGTGGAAGTTTTGAGATAAGAAGAATTGAATACGACGAGCACGATGTACAACTAACTTATCTTCTTCAGATAACTCATCCATACCTAAGATAGCGATGATATCTTGAAGCTCTTTATAACGTTGTAAAGTTTGCTGTACTTGACGAGCTACTTCATAATGTTCTTCTCCTACGATTTCTGGAGAAAGTGCACGAGATGTAGATGCTAATGGATCTACGGCTGGGTAAATACCCATTTGCGTTAAACGACGCTCTAAGTTTGTTGTTGCATCTAAGTGAGCGAACGTTGTAGCTGGTGCTGGGTCAGTATAGTCATCGGCTGGTACATATACCGCTTGGATAGACGTGATAGACCCTTTATTTGTAGATGTAATACGCTCTTGTAATTGACCCATTTCTGTTGCAAGTGTTGGTTGGTAACCTACCGCAGATGGCATACGACCAAGAAGGGCAGATACTTCAGAACCCGCTTGCGTGAAACGGAAGATGTTATCGATGAACAGAAGTACGTCTTGTCCTTGCTCATCACGGAAATGCTCAGCCATTGTTAAACCTGTTAATGCAACACGTTGACGTGCTCCAGGTGGCTCGTTCATTTGTCCGAATACCATCGCAGTTTTCTTGATTACGCCAGAATCGCTCATTTCGTGGTATAAGTCATTACCCTCACGAGTACGCTCACCTACACCAGCGAATACAGAGATACCACCGTGCTCTTGTGCGATGTTGTTAATTAATTCCTGAATTAATACTGTTTTACCTACGCCGGCACCACCGAATAGGCCAATCTTACCACCCTTAATGTAAGGAGCAAGTAAGTCTACTACTTTAATACCAGTTTCAAGAATTTCTACTTTAGTAGATAATTCTTCGAATGCAGGTGCTTGACGGTGAATTGGATCACGATGTACATCTGCAGGAACCTCACCATCTAAGTCAATTGCATCACCTAATACGTTAAATACGCGACCAAGTGTTACATCACCAACTGGTACAGAGATTGGTTTACCAGTATCTTCTACTTCTGTGCCACGAACAAGTCCATCTGTGGAAGACATTGCAACTGTACGAACTGTATCATCACCTAAATGAAGTGCAACTTCAAATGTTAAGTTAATACTTCCGTTTTCGTTGCTTTGTTTTACCGTAAGGGCGTTGTAGATTTCTGGTAGCTTTCCGCCATCAAACTTAACGTCTACAACCGGACCCATGATTTGCGTAACGCGCCCTTTATTCATCGGGTTCCCTCCTAGCTTTCTTTTAATTAGCCAACTTTCTACGAGCAGCTAGCTTTTAATTTTTTATTGGTTTATAGCTTACGCGACTCTTTTGACAGAGCCGCTTCCGCTTTTTATTTAATCTAGCTCCAGCGGTTAGAATGTTCGGTGGCTTCGCTTTTTCCTACGAGGCACAAATCGCCTCTACGTCAAAAGCTCCATCCCCCTCTCATTCTGAACGAACCGCTTCCGCCTTTTAATACTATTCTAACGCTGCTGCTCCACCAACGATTTCCATAATTTCTTGCGTAATCGCTGCCTGACGCGCACGGTTGAATGAAAGTGTAAGTGAATCGATAACTTCCATTGCGTTGTCTGTAGCACTCTTCATTGCTGTCATACGCGCTGCGTGTTCACTTGCTTTACCGTCTAGTAATGCACCGTA
Organism: Bacillus cereus group sp. BceL291; assembly: GCF_051776705.1. Taxonomy (NCBI): domain Bacteria; kingdom Bacillati; phylum Bacillota; class Bacilli; order Caryophanales; family Bacillaceae; genus Bacillus; species Bacillus cereus group sp. BceL291. The sequence goes on from NZ_JBPWAP010000014.1 coordinate 62,316, forward strand.
CACTAAGCTTTCTGCGTATTGTGGCAATAGTACTTTTAAAATTTCTTCTTCAGAAGGTTCGAATTCATAAGCTGTCGTCGGTTTGTCAGACGCCACATCAGTAAGCGGTAAAATTTTATTTTCCGTTACCTCTTGTGAAATTTTACTTACGTAATGGTTGTAGTAGATGTACAGCTCATCATAAGCACCATCTGCGAACATCGCAATTGCTCGAGAAGCAAGGTCTTTAATATCAGTAAATGATGGATGGTCAGATAATCCAACTACTTCATCAATAATGTTAAAGCCGCGACGTTTTAAATAATCACGTCCTAGTCGTCCAAGCACAATAATAGAATATTGGTTTGAATCCATATTATGACGTTCACGAATTACGTTACTTACTGTACGTAATACGTTACTGTTATAACCACCTGCTAGTCCGCGATCAGACGTAATAACGATGTATCCTGTACGCTTTACAGGACGCGCATTTAGCATTGGATGATTAATCCCTTTGCTTCCTTGCGCAATGCTCGCTACTACTTCTTGAATCTTTTCCATATACGGAACGAAAGATTTAGCATTTTGCTCTGCACGGTTTAATTTAGATGCAGATACCATCTCCATCGCTTTCGTAATTTGACTCGTTTTCTTTGTCGAGTTAATCTTCGCTTTTATATCGCGTAAAGATGCCACAGGTTTTCACCACCTTTTTTCCGGAAGTTGGCACGATTAGTAAGAATCCTCTTCCTAATCTACGTTGCAAGATATTCTTGCTCATGATTGAAGGAAAAGAATAGGTGCACCTACTCTTTTCCTTTACATGACCTTTAGCAATCTCAGAGCCCGAGATGCCTTTTATATATACTATCTAGCTCCAGCGGCTTGAATGCTCGGTGGCTTCACTTCTTCCTACGAGGCAAACACCACCTCTTCGTCAGAAGCTCCATCCCCCTCACATTCAGAACGAGCCGCTTCCGCTTTTATTATTCAGAAGCTACAAATACTTTTTTAAATCCATTGATTGCTGCTGCAAATTTGTCGTCATCCGCAAGTTTCTTAGTTGTGCGGATTTCTTCTAATAAGTCAGTCGCATTAGAATCTAACCAAGCATGGAATTCTTCTTCAAAACGAGTGATATCTACTACTGGGATATCATCTAGGAATCCACGTGTTAAAGCGTAAAGAATGATAACTTGTTTCTCTACACGTAATGGTTTGTGTAATCCTTGTTTTAATACCTCAACAGTACGAGCACCACGGTTTAATTTCGCTTGAGTTGCTTTATCAAGGTCAGAACCGAACTGAGCGAACGCTTCTAACTCACGGTAAGATGCAAGGTCAAGACGAAGTGTACCTGATACTTTACTCATTGCTTTAATCTGAGCAGATCCACCTACACGAGATACAGAAGTACCCGCATCGATCGCTGGACGTACGCCAGAGAAGAATAGGTCAGATTGTAAGAAGATTTGTCCATCCGTAATAGAAATTACGTTTGTTGGGATGTATGCTGATACGTCCCCTGCTTGTGTTTCGATGAAAGGTAGTGCAGTTAAAGAACCGCCGCCTTTTGCATCACTTAATTTTGCTGCACGCTCTAATAAGCGAGAATGTAAGTAGAATACATCCCCTGGGTAAGCTTCACGACCTGGAGGACGACGTAATAGTAATGACAGCTCACGGTAAGCCGCTGCTTGTTTTGATAAGTCATCATATACTACTAATACGTGTTTACCATTGTACATGAACTCTTCACCCATTGTTACACCAGCGTAAGGAGCTAGGTATAATAATGGAGCTGGTTGAGAAGCAGATGCAGTTACAACGATTGTGTACTCTAATGCACCGTGCTTACGTAGTGTTTCTACTACGTTACGTACAGTTGATTCTTTTTGTCCAATTGCTACATAGATACAAATCATATCTTCATCTTTTTGGTTAATGATTGTATCAAGTGCAACCGCTGTTTTACCAGTTTGACGGTCACCGATGATTAACTCACGTTGACCACGGCCAATTGGTACAAGAGCATCGATCGCTTTAATACCTGTTTGAAGTGGCTCATGAACAGATTTACGATCCATTACACCTGGTGCTGGACTTTCAATTGGACGAGTGTTTGTTGTATTGATTGGGCCTAAACCATCAACTGGTTGACCTAATGGGTTTACAACACGACCAATTAGTTCTTTCCCTACCGGTACTTGCATGATGCGACCAGTACGACGAACTTCGTCACCTTCACGAATTTCTGTGTAAGGTCCTAAAATGATAATACCTACGTTGTTTTCCTCTAAGTTTTGTGCTAGTCCCATAACGCCGTTAGAGAACTCTACAAGTTCACCAGCCATAACGTTATCAAGACCATGAGCACGCGCGATACCGTCACCAACTTGGATAACTGTACCAACATCACTAACTTCGATTTCAGACTGATAGTTCTCGATTTGTTGCTTTATCAGTGCGCTAATTTCTTCAGCTCTGATGCTCATGTGCTTCACCCCTATCTATTCTTCATTAATTCACGCTGAATACGTGCTAATTTTCCTTGTAAACTTCCATCATAAATGCGATTTCCAATACGTACTTTAATGCCGCCTAGTAAATCTTCATCTACAACATTTTTCACGCGAATTGCATCTTTTCCTGTTCTCTTCGCAAATGCTTCTGCAATGTTAAGCTTCTCTTCTTCTGATAGAAGACGAGTAGAATATACAGTTGCGTCCGCTACGTTACGTTCTTCATTAGCAAGAACAACATATTCATCTGCAATTTCAGGTAAGATATCAATGCGTTTGTTATCAATTAAAATATATAACGTATTTAAAATAGATTCAGAAACAGATCCGAATACGTTTGCAAGAAACGTTTTCTTTTGTTCCTTTGAAATGTTCGGTTGCGTTAAAAAGCTATGTAGTTCTCCGTTCTTTACATAAACGTTTTGTACAAGGCGTAATTCCTCTTCAAACATTTCTAATACGTGTTTTTCTTTAGCAATTTTAAAAAGAGCGACAGCATAACGTTTTGCTACAATCCCATTGCTCATCGCGCTTCTCCTACTTCTTTAATATAATCGCGAATTAACTTCACTTGATCTTCTTCTTTTAACTCTTTTTCAATTACTTTAGAAGCAATTTGAACAGATAAAGAAGCAACTTGTTCTTGTAAAGCAGCAATTGCTTGCTCTTTTTCGCGTTGAATTTCTTGTACAGCAGATGCTTTAATTGATTCTGCTTCTTCTTTCGCAGCAGCAACAATAACATCTTTTTGATCTACAGCTTGCTTTTTCGCTCTTTCGATTAACTCTTGTGCTTCAACACGTGATTGTTTTAACATTTCACGTTGTTCTTCTACTAATTTCTTCGCCTCAGCATTACTTCTTTCTGCAGCGTCGATTTCATTAGTAACATGCTCTTCACGTTCTTTCATAATTCCCATTAAAGGACCCCACGCAAATTTGCGTAGCATTACTAATAGAAGTAAGAAAATGAACAATGTATAAGCAATCGTTCCAAATGGAATGGCAGCACCTAATAATAAAGTTGGCACAAGGATTCACTCCCTTCAAAATATCTAAATTGATCATATGAAAAAAAAAGACATACGTTTCATTCATAAAGCAATGGCGAAGAAAGTTCGGAAAAACACTCTTCGCCATCTATGTAAGGGGAGTCTCCCTTATTTGTTCATTACGATGAATGCAATAACTACACCGATGATTGGAAGTGCCTCAACTAAAGCAACCCCGATGAACATAATTGTTTGAAGTGCGCCTTTTAATTCTGGTTGACGAGCAACACCTTCGATTGTACGTGATACGATAAGACCGTTACCAATACCTGCACCTAATGCTGATAAACCAATTGCAATTGCAGCTGCGATTACACCTAAACTCATTTAATTTGTCCTCCTTTGTATTATAAAAAAATAAATTTTTTCTTACTTAAATTATATTAATGGTCATGGCTTACTTTATGAGCCATATAAACCATCGTTAACATAACGAAAATAAATGCTTGGATTGATCCAACGAATACACTGAATCCCATCCACGCTAACATTGGTACAAGCGCACCTACTGCCCCAAGGACTGATGCTCCGCCCAACTTAGCAAGTAATCCTAATAAGATCTCACCTGCATAAATGTTACCAAATAAACGAAGACCTAACGTTAATGTGTTAGCAAACTCCTCAATAACCTTTAATGGGAATAAGAATTTCATAGGTTGGAAATAACCTTTTACGTACTCTTTCGTACCCTTCATCTTAATTCCATAATAATGGGTGAGGGTAACTACCATCACGGCTAATGTTAATGTAACTGCTGGATCAGACGTTGGTGATCTCCACCATGCAATATGTTCGCCAGCTTCAGTTGCTGAATACATGAATGGTAAACCAAGGAAGTTCGATACGATGATAAACATGATAAGCGTAACGCCAAGCGTTAAGAAACGTCCACCTGTTTTCCAGTCCATCGTACTATTGATAATCCCTTTCACGAAGTCAAACACCCATTCCATGAAGTTTTGCATCCCGGTTGGGCGAAGAGCTAAGCTGCGAGTTCCGATAACAGCGATTAAGAAAACAATAACTGCTGCTACAGTAACCATCATAACTGATGACAAATCGAACGTTAAACCTAGAAATTCAACTAATTTACCGTGTTCCACTAGTAATTCACCTCTCTTCCCTGCTCTTATACTCTAAATAAAGAAAATCTATGATCATGACAAGGTATCCTGTCAGCAATCCTACACCTAGGCCCCACATCGCGATTAACTCTTGATATTTGGCTGCAAATAAAATTAATAACCCAATCGTGGCGAATCTTGAATATGTACTTACCGCTGTTGCCTTGAACTTCACGTTTTCTCCATTTGTTACGCGATCTAGCAGCTTGTCTGTTCTACGTGCAATGATGCGCAAACTAAGAAAACTGAAAATCGTCCCGATAATCAGTCCAAGAAATACATCCTTGTAAGAGGTAAATCCCCATCCTAGCACTAGAAGCGCAAGCAAGTAGTACATATATTTCTTTTGTCTTTGGACAAGTCCATGTACGTCTATCATCATTGCTCTCCCGAATAGTAATGTCGAATGAGTCGAATCATTGCGTATACCCCTGTTCCTAGTCCGAGTAATAACCCTATAATAAGAAACAACGGAAACGTTCCAACCTTATTATCAATCCACTGCCCACCAAAGATTCCAACAAGAATAGAACCGACTAATTGAGCAAGAATACCTGACATTAAAGCATAAGCTTTTATATGGCTGCGATCGTTTTTTTGCAAGGATTCATCCCTCCAATATGTAACCCTCATTCACGATGTGTTAATAATAACTCATTTTTTTGCATAAATCCTATACAAAACAAAAAGTTTACATTTTCGTCACGGAATAGATGTAATTTTGTCACTGAAAGCCCTACCATCTATCCCCGTTGTTAGCATACAATAGGGTATTAACAGTGTCAACGAGAAATCGTAAAAAATCTAAAAATTTGAGTATTAGGCATTTCCTCCCAAAAATGAAAACGTTCCCCTTCTAAATACTGGTTACATATATGCAATTTCTAACAGTTTTCTCTTTATAATAGAAGGAAATGTTCACAAGTTTGTCACTATTATATTTTCGAGATATAACGCTTTTCTTCCATAATATAGTGTTCCTCAGACGTAAGACTTCTATATTATATGTGAGGTGTATGCAACTTATGTTGTATATACGATGTATATTTATCCTCTCCCCCTCCCCTACTTGCTTACAGCAAAAAAGACGAGCTGGGGAATCTCCCCTGCTCGTCAGTTGTCTTACTTCGTTCCGAATAAACGGTCACCAGCATCACCAAGACCTGGCACTACATATCCGTGGTCATTTAATTTCTCATCTAATGCTGCTACATAAATATCAACATCAGGATGTTCTTCTTGTACTACTTTTACCCCTTCTGGAGCTGCAACGATACACATTAATTTAATTTGTTTCGCACCGCGCTTTTTCAGAGAGTTAATTGCTTCAGCCGCAGAACCACCTGTTGCTAGCATCGGATCTAGTACGATAAAGTCACGCTCTTCTACATCCGTTGGAAGTTTCACATAGTATTCTACCGGTTGCAATGTTTTAGGGTCACGGTATAAACCAACGTGTCCTACTTTTGCTGCTGGAATTAATTTCAGAATTCCATCAACCATTCCTAAACCTGCACGTAAAATCGGAATTAAACCAAGTTTTTTACCAGCGATCACTTTTGTTGTCGCTTTGCTTACAGGTGTTTCAATTTCAATGTCCTTAAGTGGAAGGTCGCGAGTAATTTCGAAAGCCATTAAGCTTGCTACTTCGTCCACTAATTCACGAAAATCTTTCGTACCTGTATTCTTATCGCGAATATATGTAATCTTATGTTGAATTAACGGGTGATCAAATACATACAGTTTTCCCATGTGAATCTCTCCTTTAGATGATATTCATGCGTTTGCACGCTTTTTTACACTATTTACGATTGTAAAGAAAACGCTACTAATATTCAAGGGCAAATTTGGCAAAATCATGATTTTATGATGAATCTATCTAGTATCTTTACCAATTATGGGAGCTGTATCCTTCATTATATCGCCAAAATTTATTCATCATTTGTATACATACTTTAAAAATAATATATGTCCATAAAAAAGACCGCCAAAACAATTAAGTCTCGGCAGTCTTCTTCAATCTATTATAGATTTGGATACATTGTGAATTTGCTAGTTAACGCTTCTACACGCTTACGTACTTCTTCTAATGCAGCTTCATTTTCATGATTTTTTAATGTATAAGCAATAAGTGACGCAATTTCATCCATTTCTTCTAAACCGAAACCACGAGATGTTACAGCTGCTGTACCGATACGTACACCACTTGTTACAAATGGGCTTGCTGTTTCAAATGGAATTGTATTTTTGTTCACTGTAATACCAACTTCATCTAATACGTGCTCTGCTACTTTACCTGTGATTTCTAAGTTACGAACATCAATCAAGATTAAGTGATTGTCTGTTCCGCCAGAAACAAGTGTAAGTCCTTCTTTTTGAAGACCTTCAGCTAAGCGGTTCGCATTGTTAATGATATTTTGTGCATATGTTTTGAAATCATCTTGAAGTGCTTCACCAAATGCAACAGCTTTTGCAGCGATTACGTGCATAAGTGGACCACCTTGAATACCAGGGAAGATTGATTTATCAATTTGTTTTGCAAATTGCTCTTCACATAAAATCATACCACCACGCGGACCACGTAACGTTTTATGTGTTGTCGTTGTAACGAAATGTGCATGTGGTACTGGATTTGGGTGTAAACCAGCAGCTACTAAACCAGCGATATGTGCCATATCAACCATTAAATAAGCGCCCACTTCATCTGCAATCTCACGGAATCGCTTGAAATCGATAACACGAGGGTATGCACTTGCACCTGCAACGATTAATTTTGGTTTATGTTCTTTCGCTTTTGCTAATACATCATCGTAATTAATACGGTGAGAGTCAGCATCCACGCCATATTCTACGAAATTATATTGTACTCCACTGAAGTTAACAGGGCTTCCGTGTGTTAAGTGACCACCATGAGATAAGTTCATACCAAGTACTGTATCGCCTTGCTCTAAAATCGTAAAGTATACTGCCATGTTCGCTTGTGCACCAGAGTGTGGTTGAACATTTACGTGCTCTGCGCCGAAAATTTCTTTCACGCGATCACGTGCGATATCTTCTACTACGTCTACGTGTTCACAGCCACCATAGTAACGTTTTCCAGGATATCCTTCAGCATACTTATTCGTTAAAACAGAACCTTGTGCCTCCATTACTGCTTCACTTACGAAGTTTTCCGAAGCAATTAACTCAATCTTTGAACGCTGTCTTCCTAGTTCTGCCTCAATTGCAGCAAATACCTTTTCATCTTGACGTTTTAAATGATCCACCAAAATCCCCCTTTTCTGAACGAATTACATCGATTCCCAACAGTTTTTTCTTATTTATTCAGAAAAAACGAAAATTCAGGTTGTAATTCTTTCGAACCTTCATGTTTTCAACTACATTCTAACATGACTTTCTATATCATAAAAGAAAAAAAAGACCGAAAATCGGTCTTTTCTTTCTTCTATTATAAAGTCAGACAACATACCTTTTATCTTATGATAAACAGTTACTATATGACTTCCTAATTTCTCATATTTAACGGCAAGTGGTAGTCTCTTCCACTGCCGCATAGACAGCACGCGCTCCACCAATTAGTTTTCCACGTGTTTTGGCCATCGTTACATGCGCACTTCCAATTGCCTTCACACTTGTACGAACCGGAACAGCTACATGCTTTAAATGCATACCGATAAATGTATCACCAATATCCATTCCTGCATCAGCTTTAATAAACTCAACTACTACCGGATCTTTCAAATTGTGATACGCGTATGTCCCCAATGCACCACCTGCTGATCTAACAGGCGTAACTGTTACAATTTCAAATTGATATTTTATCGCTACTTCTCTCTCAACTACTAAAGCACGGTTTAAATGCTCACAACATTGAAACGCTAATTCAATACCTGTTCGCTCTTGAAATTGTTTTAACTCAGAGAAAATCGCCTCTGCTACTTCCATCGTTCCTGATGTTCCAATTCTTTCGCCTAGCACTTCGCTCGTGCTACAACCCACTACAAAAATTTGACCGCTTTGTAATGAAGCTTGTTCTTGGAAATCAGAAAGCGACATTTGTAGCTGTTCTCTTACCTTTACGATTTCTGTCATTACGCCTCTTCCTTTCACAGGTTGGTTCACCAAATTATATTTCACACTACTGATAGTTAGAATCTATTACTTTGTTTCGTATGTTTTAATTTTTCCTACGCGGTTTTCGTGACGACCACCTTCATAGTCAGTTGTTAACCAGATTTTCGCGATATCACGCGCTAGACCAGCACCAATTACACGCTCGCCCATCGCTAGCATGTTAGTGTCATTATGCTCTCTCGTTGCTTTCGCGCTGAAAGTATCATGAACTAACGCACAACGGATACCATTTACTTTGTTTGCTGCGATTGACATACCAATGCCTGTCCCACAAACTAAAATACCACGATCTACTTCACCATTCGCTACCATTTCAGCTGCTGGAAACGCAAAGTCAGGGTAATCAACAGAACCAGCTTCACATTCACAACCTAAATCAATATATTCAATATTTAACTCTTCTAATAAACTTACAAGTTCTTTGCGGATATTCATACCGCCGTGATCAGATGCTATTACTACTTTCATTTTTACCCCTCCAAATTTTCAATCAATTATCTTCATTTCACACTCGCTACCTCACATAGGAAGAAGTGATCTCCAATATCGTATTATACACGAAACATCAACCTACTGAATGTTTTTTCAGTAAAGTTTGTACAAGTTTTTCCATCTCATCTAACGTTTCTTTATAAATAGAAAGCGAGCCTCCAAATGGATCTGAAATGTCCTTGCCTATACCTTCAGTTAATCCATATAACGTATTTAATTTCTTTTCAACGCTCGGATAATGCCCAAGTACAATTTGTTTATGGTTTTCTGTCATCGTTACAACAATATCAGCCCAATCAAGCAAAGTTTCATTTACTTGCTGCGCCGCATGATCAATTAAAATTCCTTTTTCAGCTAAAGCTTCCTTCGCATGTACCGATGCATCGCTCCCAGGATAGGCGAAAACACCAGCAGATTGCACTTCAAACTTATCTCCTCCGTGATGACGAAGCAACGCCTCAGCCATTGGACTACGACATGTATTGCCAGTACAAACAAATAACACTCGTTTCATTCAAACCCACCCCTATATTCGATTTCTTACCATTCATCATAACTTACATTAGAATAGAACAAAAGAAATGTGAATATACAAAAGGCGCATTTCTCTTATATTTTTTCTAAGAAAAATGCGCCTTATCCACATATATGTGAAACCCTATTTCCAAGTGCCTAGAGTATTTTAACATACATGCTGAACATGCAACAAAAATAAGGAATCCATTTCATACGAAACGGATTCCTCTTATATTGCAATTATTTCATTGTAACTTTCATTACTTCTGTTGAACCTTTTGTAGCTGCTACGCCTACAGTTGTCTTAATAGACTCAGCTGCATCTGTGTTTGTAATAACAATTGGAGTAATTGTGCTTTTCGCTTTTTCACGGATTAATTCTAAGTCGAATGAGATTAATTTATCTCCAGCTTTTACAGCTTGGCCTTCAGAAACGTGAGCTTCGAAACCTTCGCCTTCCATTTTTACAGTTTCTAATCCAACGTGGATTAAAATTTCTGTACCGTTTTTCGCTTTAATTCCGATAGCATGTTTTGTGTGGAATAATTGTACGACTTCACCATCAACTGGAGATACAACTACACCTTCAGTAGGATCGATTGCAACACCGTCACCCATCATACGACCAGCAAATACTGGATCTGGTACTTCTTCAATATTTTTCACTGCTCCAGTTAATGGAGCTACGATTGTTTCTTCATTTGTTTTTGAACCAAGACCGAATAATTTTTTAAACATAGGATAGTCCTCCTTATAATTTACCTAAAAGTTTATAGGGCAATCCCTAGTAAAGCTCGGGATACATGTAAGACTTCATACTTCGAATATTATACTGTAAAAACGCTTTCGAAATAAATTACGTCATTACTAATAGACTCTTATTGTAGCGCTTCACAAAATTCCAGTCAATTCTGATTGTCTGAATAACAATTAGAAGTTAACTTCTATTTATATTTTCTCTTTTTTCGCCCAACTTGTCTAGAGGTCTTTACTACATTTTATTTTTTGTTGTTAATTTGTAAAATTTAATTCAAACTTTTTTCGATATCCACTTGACTAAAGTAAGTAACTATTTTATTATTACTTACGTAAGGTAAGTTAATAACTTTTAGGAGGTTTTTAAAAATGATGGATTTCGGTCTACTTATTATTCGTCTTATTATAGGAATTACATTCATGGGTCATGGCGCTCAAAAATTATTTGGTTGGTTCGGCGGTTACGGTTTAAAAGGAACAGGTGGCTGGATGGAGTCAATCGGTTTACGTCCTGGTGTATTTATGGCATTTATGGCTGGCGCAACTGAATTACTAGGTGGTTTCTTATTTGCATCAGGTATTTTCATTGTAGTTGGTTCATTATTTATCGTTGGAACAATGTTAATGGCTATCTTCACTGTTCACGGAAAAAATGGTTACTGGGTAACACAAAACGGATATGAATATAACTTAATGTTAATCGCTGTCGCTGTTGGTGTAGCTTTAATCGGACCTGGCGCATACGTTTTACTTTAATTTTTATCTCAAATTTGAGATTCTTGAAAAAAGAACTTACTTCATTACAATTGAAGTAAGTTCTTTTTATGAAACAAAATATTATTTCCAGCAGGATTTTCTCATCGTTATCTTGTAAACAAACAATAAGTATTCATATTTAGAAAGGGGATTACAAGCATGTTATCCATTAATCCAAATGAACAAACTGAAAAAGATAATTACAAATTACTTACTGGAAGTATCATCCCTCGTCCTGTCGCATTCGTTACTTCTGTAACAAAAGAAGGCGTACTAAACGGAGCACCATATAGTTATTTCAATATTGTGGCTGCTAATCCACCACTTATCTCAGTATCTGTACAACGAAAAGCCGGAGAAAGAAAGGACACTTCCCGAAACGCAATTGAAAAAGGAGAATTTGTCGTACATATTTCTGACGAATCATATGTAGCAGCAATTAACGAAACAGCAGCTAACCTCCCGCCAAATGAAAGTGAAATTGAACTAGCAAAACTAACACCAATTGAAAGTGAAGTCATCTCTGTTCCAGGTGTAAAAGAAGCAAATATTCGAATGGAATGCGTATTAGAACGTGCAATTCCACTTGGCGGAACGGAAGACTCACCAGCTTGTGATCTACTAATTGGACGCGTCGTTCGTTTCCACGTTGCCGAACATCTATATGAAAAAGGGCGCATTCACGCCGAAGGACTCAAACCAATAAGCCGCCTAGCAGGACACAACTATGCAAAATTAGGAGAACAATTTGAATTGGTTAGGCCAGTTTAAAAGTGGAAGTGGCCCGTTTAGCTCTGACCAGCTAAGGTTCTCTCGCACAAAAGGTGCTTTTTACCTTTCGTGCGGGAGGTTCTTAGATGCGAAGAGCTGGCCACTGGAACTGGATAATATCTAAAAGCGGAAGCGGCTCGTTCAGAATCGCAGGACACTTCAAGCTCTTCGCATGAAGCGCTTTTTGCTTCATGCGAAGAGCTTGCCGCTGGAGCTGGATATATTTAAAAGCAAGGCGGCTAGATTCCTCCCATCACTCAAATATAAAATCCCCTGCTTTTTAGCAGGGGATTTTCTCATTGTAATTCTTCCTTCTTTTCCTCTAAAGTAGGCATTTTCTCTTTTTTCGTCTTCCCTAGCTTAATTACGAAGAAGTATAGGGAAAGCAATGTGATAAGAAAAACAATTAAAAACGGGTACGGAGAGTAAAAGGCACGCGCCGCCTCAGTCTTTCCCGCAACAAATTTCAATGACTCAATATCTAAAAACTCAGCAAACATTTGTACACCGAGCATACTAAACCAAAAAACAAAAAAACTAATAATAATACCAAAAACTTGCTTCAATCTCTTCATTCATCTCATCCTTTCTATATCTGTAATTTTTAGTGCAATAAATATAGTACAAACAAAATATTCACAGAAAGGAACTATCTCACCATTCACGAATTAACTTAATCCAACCTAACATCGAAATTTGCAAAATAATACCCCAAATTATAAGTCTTCTTAGCCATCGAGGATAGAAGGTCAAAAATTTAACATACCATTCCAATAGCTTGTTCATAATTCCCTCCTACATAAAATTATATAGGAAAAAGGATATATAATCCAAACCCAACCAAAATGATACCACCTACTATCTCACCATATGTACCGAGCATATCTTTCGCATGTCTCCCAATTAATAAACCCATCCACGCTAATAACATGCTAACAAATCCAAAAAGTAAAATCGTAATAATTGTTTGTGCTCCATAAATACCAAGACTAAGTCCTACTGAGAAACTATCTATACTGACGCCAAATGCAAATACGAATAAACTAATTCCAATAGGGGCTGTTCTAGTCTCTTCATTTTGTAAAATGCTCGAATATACGATATAAAACCCTAGTCCGATTAATAAAATAGCACCCGCAAAATGTGCGATATCTCCATACTTCTCTGATAAAAAACGACCTAGTACCATTCCTATAAACGGCATAATAATATGAAATATCCCTATCGTCATACCAATATACAGGATTTGTCTTAACTTTAGGGGTATCATCCCCATACCAAGACTCACCGAGAACGCATCCATCCCTAAGGCGAATGCCATAATTATTAAAGGTATTAGCTGTTCAAACGTCATTCATGCCCCTCCTTGGACGTGCTACTTCACAATATGCTTATCCAAGGAGAAATATTCTGTTTGCTAATCTTACCTTATCATTCAATAATAATATGATGTCCTGCCGCTTTTGTTAAACGATTCATAATTGCATTCCCTATTCCTTCATTAGGGAATGACTCACTAAAAATAACATCCACTTCACTTGCATCAAATGTTCTAAGTACATCATATAATTTAGTCGCAACACTAGCTAAGTCACTTCTAACACCACAAGATAATATAACATCAGCACTATATACATGCTGATACTCTTCTGTCGTTAATACGCCTACTTTAAATCCTTCTTCCTTTTTCTCATCCACAAGATGCTGAATAAACTCACGTGAGCCCTCAACAATACTAAGTGGTGCTTTCGGGGCATAATGTGTGTATTTCATTCCAGGCGATTTCGGTTTTTCCTTCTCATCCTTTAAAGCTGGATCTAAAGAAACAGTACCTATCACCGCTTCTAATTGTTCTTTCGTAATCCCACCTGGACGTAATATTGTTGGAACCGCGCTTGTACAATCAATTACAGTTGATTCAACGCCTACTCCAGTTGCACCACCATCAACAATACCTGCAATCTTCCCATTCAAATCTTCATATACGTGAGAAGCTAATGTTGGACTTGGACGCCCTGAACGATTCGCACTTGGTGCCGCAACAGGTACATTTGCCTCTTCAATAAGAGCAAGTGCAATTGGATGATCAGGCATTCTTACTCCAACCGTATTAAGTCCTGCCGTCACCTTCTCTGAAATCCCTTCTTTTCTCGGCAAAATAATTGTTAATGGTCCTGGCCAAAAATGCGCCATTAACTTCTCTGCAACTGGTGGAATTTCTTTCACAATCCCATCTAACTGAGATTTTGTACCTATATGGACAATGAGTGGATTATCACTCGGTCTTCCTTTCGCTTCGAAAATTTTCGCGATTGCTTCATCATCCATCGCATTTGCACCTAACCCATATACTGTTTCCGTAGGGAAAGCAACCGCCTCATTTTCTCTTAATAATTTTGCTGCTTCTTGTAACTGTGGATAATATTTTTTTCTTTCCACAACATTATCCACAACCCACATGTTTGTATGCATTTTTTTCCACGTCCTTTTCTACCCTTAAATACTTGTATATTTTTAGTTTACTATGAGATTTATCCAAAAGACAAACAAGGTTTATCCACAAAATGTGGATAAACCTAATTAATCCGTGGATAACTTTGTGAATAGCTGACAATTTAGTATTATTGCATTCTGCTCTTTTATATTTTTACAAAAATGTTCTAGTTGTTGAATTCCCTCTGGAACCTCATCCTTTTCTATAGTAAAAAAGTCAAAAAACTGAAAGATCGGTACAGATTGTGGATGATTTGTTAGTAAGTACAATTGTTGAACACTTTTTTCTTTCATATACTGCAAAAACATTTCAAAAAAATATAAGAAAGTCTGTTTATCCACATGAGGTGTGAATAAACAAGAACGAATAAGCACATCTTCCCCACTTTGTTCATAACCAATTACAGCTCGTATTTCTTCCGCCTCTTCCAAAATCATAAATTGTGCGTACAACTCATTTATTTTATCATCTTTTTTATTAGCTTGTCCGAAAAAAGAATGTAATCTTTCCACATCTGCTTTCGTAGCAAAATACACTTTCTTCATAATAAATCCCTCCTCATTTTTATATATGAAGAGGGATTTATTAATAGTACTATTTAGAGAATAAAGATGTAAAAGCTTCTACAATAAACAATTTAACTTCTGGCTTTTCTTCTTCCTCTTCTACTTTTACATACTCATTTTGCTTTTCTTGTTTTTTCTCCACAGGTTTCTCCACTTTTTCCACAGTTTTTATTTCTTCTTTACTTACAGGCTGCTCTTCGACTTTTGTTTCATTTTTTACTACTTTCTTTTCAGAAGCTGTTACTTTTTTTACTACTTCCTGCTTTACAGCTTTCGTTTCTTTTACCTTATCTACTTTCTTCTCTTCTTTATCTATTACTTCCTCATCTAGTTGTTTCACCTGCTCCTCTTCAGGAGATTCCGCCTTCACAACGTGCTCTTCTTTTCTTACAGCTGTCCCGCTCGAAAAATCTAAGAAACACATTGGTGGAAATAATACACACCACCAGTTCGCCCCTTCACCTTCTCCAATTGTGATTAATACTGCTTCATATTCTCCTGCTGGATAAATAAAATTCCCGTATACCTTTGTAGGAAACTTTACATTCTTACTAAATTTCACTTGAAATGAATCTTTACTTCCTTCTCTTTTTAACGTATTTTCCACCGTTTTCTCGATTTCTGGAATATGACTTTGAATTACTTTGCGTGCCTCTTCAAATGAAGTTAAATCCGCTACCCACCCATCAATTTGTGCTTTTACTTCATCACGCACTTTACGCTTTAATGCCTGGTCTTTATCTGAATCACTATTTGCTAAAATTCGTAATCGAACGGCCTCTTTCGGAATAACTGAAGGCCCTTTCGCATCAGCTTTCATATATCCAAACTGCACAAGTAACTGTGCACCAATTAATAGTATAAGAAGATAAGCAATAACTTGTTTTTTCATTTCCTCCACCGTCCCTTCTACAAACAGTGTGGACAGACTTTCATCTTTCTAAACTATTAAATTCAAAATCTATATGAATTTTTCCACAAAAAAATAGAGTAAGGTGTGAACCTTACTCCATCTCTGCAAATACCATACGATCTTTTCCGTTAATATCGAAAACAACCTCAACATGAGCATGTGGAAAAGCTTGTTGTAACAATCTTTTTACATCCTCACCTTGTCCTACTCCAATTTCAAACGCCACAATCGCTTTCTTCTGCAACACATTCGGCAATTCTTCCATAAAACGGCGATAGAAATCTAATCCGTCTTCACCACCAACAAGTGCTCTCTTCGGCTCATGCTCTTTCACAACAGGAGAAAGACCACGCCAATCCTCTTCCGGTATATATGGAGGATTTGAAACAACAACATCTAGCTTTTGACCCGTTTTATGAAATGGTGACAATAAATCACCGTGATAGAACGTTACTTCTGCACCTAAAGCTTTTGCATTTTCTTTTGCAACTTCAATCGACTCTTGTGCAATATCTACTGTATACACATGAAGATTTTCATTTTCTAAAGCAAGCGTAATAGAAATCGCCCCACTACCTGTACCTATATCTGCTACATGTAGTTTCTCATCACCAAAATGGCGCTCGATTCTTTCTAATACTCCCACTATAAGCTCTTCTGTTTCCGGTCTTGGTATTAATACTTCTTCATTCACAAAGAAAGACCGTCCATAAAACATTTCATAACCAATCATATATTGAATAGGAATACCTTCTACATGCTTGTGGATAAACTCCGTAAAGCTTTTCTCTTGATCCTCAGTTATTTCTTCACGCATATTCATAAGTAATCCTGTTCTGTTCACCTTTAATACATGACAAAGGACAATTTCTCCCGCATTTTCATCTCGTCCATTTTCCTGTAAAAAAGAAGAAGCCCATTTCAGGGCTTCATAGACACGCATTACTCAGCTGCCTCCATCTTTTGAGCCTGATCTTCCATCACTAAGGCATTGATGAAATCATCTAACTTACCTTGTAAGATTTGATCTAGCTTTTGAATCGTTAAACCGATTCGATGGTCTGTAACACGGTTTTGCGGGAAGTTATACGTACGAATACGCTCTGAACGATCTCCCGTACCAACAGCTTGTTTACGGTTTTGATCATACTCAGCTTGCGCTTCTTGTCTAAACTTATCATAAACACGTGCGCGTAATACTTTCATCGCTTTTTCTTTATTCTTGATCTGTGATTTCTCATCCTGACAAGATACAACTACACCAGTCGGTAAATGCGTTAAACGCACCGCTGACATCGTTGTATTAACGCTCTGTCCACCAGGTCCACTAGAAGCGAATGTATCAACACGAACATCTTTCTCGTGAATATCAATTTCTACTTCTTCTGCCTCTGGTAATACAGCTACAGTTGCTGTAGATGTATGAATACGTCCACCAGATTCCGTTTCAGGAACACGTTGTACACGGTGAGCACCATTCTCGAATTTCAGCTTCGCGAAAGCACCTTTACCATTAATCATAAAGATAATCTCTTTATATCCACCTAACTCTGTATAGCTAGCCTCAATAATCTCCGTTTTCCAGCCCTGTACCTCAGCGTAACGGCTATACATACGGTATAAGTCACCAGCAAATAAAGCTGCCTCGTCTCCACCAGCAGCTCCACGAACCTCAACGATAACGTTCTTATCATCATTAGGGTCTTTTGGAACAAGTAAAATTTTCAGACGCTCTGATAATGTTTTATCTTGTGATTCTAACTCAGAAACTTCTTCTTTTACCATTTCACGCATTTCTGCGTCTAACTTATCTTCTAACATTGCTTTCGCATCTTTTAATTGCTCACGAACATCCTTATACTCACGATACACCTCTACCGTTTCCTGTATATCAGACTGTTCCTTTGAATATTCACGAAGCTTATTTGAATCACTAATAATCGCTGGATCACTTAACAATTCATTTAACTTCTCATAACGATTTTCTACAGCTTGCAAACGATCTAACACATCATTCACCTCTACATCCTAGTATCTAATACAAATAGTATATGGTACTTACTCAAAAAAACGCAAATTATATTTAAAAGTGGCGGTGGCTCTTTCAGAATCGCAGGCCACTTTCAACTCTCGACCTTGAAGCGCTTTTTGCTTCAAGCGAGAGAGTGAAATCGCCGGAGATTCTAGCCGCTGAAGCTAGATAATATATTTAAAAGTGGCGGTGGCTCTTTCAGCTCTGATCAGCTAAGGTTCTTTCGACCTAAAGGTGCTTTTTACCTTTCGGGCGGAAGGTTCTTAGATGCGAAGAGCTAGCCACCAGAACTAGATATATTTAAAAGCGTAAGCGGCTCACACCGCTCATTCTCTCTATTTTGAAAAAAACCCGCCTTGCGCAGCGAGTTTTACTTATCTTTGTTTGCAGGTACTGCATGACAATGACGACAACGCGGTTCATACGATTCTGAAGCTCCAACTAAAATAATTGGATCATCAAATGCCGCTGGTTCTCCATCAATTAATCGTTGTGTACGACTTGCTGGAGATCCACATACAGAACATACTGCTTGTAGTTTTGTCACATGTTCAGCAATCGCCATCAGCTGAGGAACTTGTCCAAATGGTAGACCACGGAAATCTTGGTCTAAACCAGCTACAATGACACGATAGCCACGATTTGCCAATACTTGCACCACTTCCACAATGTCCCCATCAAAAAATTGCACCTCATCGATTGCAATAACATCCAGCTCTTCTGTAATATGTTCAAATATATCCTTTGAAGCTGAAACAGGAACTGCTTTTACCTTTAATCCGTTATGTGATACTACATCTTCTTCACTATATCGATTATCAATACATGGTTTAAATACAATTGCATGTTGTTTTGCAAATTGCGTACGGCGCACACGGCGGATTAGCTCTTCTGACTTGCCAGAAAACATACTACCGCAAATCACTTCAATCCAGCCATTTTGATTTATTAAGTACATGAAGCTCTCCTTTCATCTACTTTTCAGTTAAAAGTAGGGTAAAGGTATAATATTTTCGCAAAAAAAACAGACAAGCGAATACATACACTTGCCTGTTTTATGTTTTTATTACTTAAGACCGTATTTCTTATTGAAGCGGTCAACGCGTCCGTCTGCAGTAGCAAACTTCTGACGTCCAGTGTAGAATGGGTGAGAATCAGAACTGATCTCAACTTTTAGTAATGGATAAGTGTTACCATCTTCCCACTCAACAGTTTCGTTAGATCCTTTAGTAGATCCGCTTAAGAATTTGAAGCCTGTGTTTGTGTCCATGAATACAACTTTCTTGTAATCTGGGTGAATTCCTGCTTTCATTCTTTTCATCTCCTTCCGCCCTGAATCATTTTCGAAACAGAGTTTTTCATCTTCAGCTGCATACACAACTATATTGATGAAACACATATGATGAAATTATAACAAGGCTAACTTCATTTTGCAACTACCTGTTTTTGTCTTTTTAATTTTAAAAGCGCACGCGGCTCGTTCAGAATGGGAGGGGGATGGAGCTTCTGACGTAGAGGCGCTTTTTGCCTCGTAGGAAGACGCGAAGCCACCGACCATTCTAGCCGCTGGAGCTGGATATTAAATTGAAAGTGGAGGTGGCTCGCTCAGCTCTGACCAGCTAAGGTTCTTTCGCCCTAAAGGTGCTTTTTACCTTTTGGGCGGAAGGTTCTTAGATGCGAAGAGCTAGCCACCGGAACTGGATATTATCTTAAAGTGGAGACGGCTCGTTCAAAATCGCAGGCTATTTGGAGCTCTCGACCTTGAAGCGCTTTTTGCTTCGAGCGAGAGAGTGAAATGACCGGAGATTCTAACCGCTGGAGCTGGATATCACCTTAAAGCGCACGCGGCTCGTTTAGCTCTGACTGGCTAAGGTTCTCTCACTTATTTCTCTCTTTAATATCACCTAAACAGCATAAAAAACTCGCTTACTATAAAATAAGCGAGTCCTGATTTTTTCCCTTTACTTAGTTGTTACATACCTTTTTGAGTCTGCAACAATGTTTTGTAAAAACTCTTCATTTGTCTTCGTTTGACGAAGCTTACGTAAGAAACTTTCAACGAAGTCTGGTGTATCACGCATTGTTTTACGAATGCCCCATAACTTGTCTAAATGTTCTTTTGGAATTAATAGATCTTCTTTACGTGTACCAGAACGACGAATATCGATCGCCGGGAAGATACGACGTTCAGCTAATGAACGATCTAAGTGAAGTTCCATATTTCCAGTTCCTTTAAATTCCTCGTAAATAACATCGTCCATACGTGATCCTGTATCAACAAGGGCTGTCGCTAAAATTGTTAAGCTACCGCCTTCTTCAATATTACGCGCAGCTCCAAAGAAACGCTTCGGTCTATGGAAGGCAGCTGGATCGATACCACCTGATAATGTTCTACCACTTGGTGGAATAACGAGGTTGTAAGCTCGAGCTAAACGGGTAATACTATCCATTAAAATGATAACATCTTTCTTGTGCTCTACAAGACGCATCGCACGTTCTAACACAAGCTCAGCTACTTTAATATGATTTTCTGGCACTTCATCAAAAGTAGAACTTACAACATCTCCTTTAACAGAACGTTCAATGTCTGTTACTTCCTCTGGACGCTCATCAATTAAAAGTACAATTAATTCTGCTTCCGGATGATTTGTTGTAACACTATGCGCGATTTCTTTTAATAGACTTGTTTTACCAGCCTTTGGAGGCGCAACAATTAAACCACGTTGTCCAAATCCAACTGGTGCGATTAAATCCATGATGCGTGTCGGTAACTTTTTAGGTTCCGTTTCCAATTTCATTTGGCGATCTGGGTATAATGGTGTTAATGCAGGGAAATGCACACGCTCTTTTGCTGAATCTGGATCATCTCCGTTTACAGCTTCAACTTGTAATAACCCAAAATAGCGTTCATTTTCTTTCGGAGGTCGTACTTTACCAGAAACCTTATCTCCATTACGTAAATCGAAACGACGAATTTGCGAAGCTGAGATATAAATATCTTCTGAGCTTGGAGAATAGTTGATAGGACGTAGGAATCCAAATCCTTCTGATTGAATAATTTCTAATACGCCTTCCATGAAAAAGAAACCTTCTTTTTCTGCTCGAGCTTTCAAAATAGAAAAAATTAACTCTTTTTTCGTTAATTTGCTATAATACGAAATCTTAAATTCTTTCGCAAGCTCGTATAACTCTTTTAATTTCATGTTTTCTAATGCTGCAATTGACAAATTCATTCAGACACCACACTTTAACGTTATTCTCTTTTTTCATGGGTAAAGGGAAAAAATACGGAAGGCAAATAATTAATAATGAAAGGCAATAAGTTCAAGTAGGGTAATATTCACTATTGTAACCCTTTTATCTAGTTTTAATCAATACGTTGGAACACAAATACAAGAAGCGAAGACAAGAAAATTTGTCTTCGCTTCTTATTTAATTTAGTTCCAGCTCCGATAGTTAGAAAAGTCGACCATTTTAACCTTTCTGAACGAGCTGCTTACGCTTTTTATTTAATAACCAAGTTTGGTTTTTTATTCAAGCTATGACGTCCATCCACGAAGCGAACTGTGCCTGATTTTGCGCGCATAACAAGGGATTGCGTTGTTCCTACGCTACCTTTAAATTGAACACCGCGTAATAGTTCTCCATCTGTTACGCCTGTTGCTGCAAAGATTGCATCGTCACCTTTTACTAAGTCCTCCATACGAAGGATACGATTAATGTCTTCTATGCCCATTTTTTTACAACGTGCTAATTCAGCTTCGTTTTGTGGCAATAGTTTTCCGTGAATTTCTCCACCTAAACATTTTAAAGCAACTGCTGCTAATACACCTTCAGGTGCTCCACCAGATCCAAATAAAATATCTACACCTGTACGATCAAACGCTGTATTAATCGCTCCAGCTACATCTCCATCATTAATTAATTTAATGCGAGCACCAGCTTTACGAATTTCTTCGATAATTTCTTGATGACGTGGACGATTTAAAACTGTCGCTACAACATCTTCAATATCTTTATTTTTTGCTTTCGCAACTGCACGTAAGTTATCAATAATAGGCGCATCAATGTCGACCGCCCCGACTGCTTCTGGGCCAACCGCGATTTTATCCATGTACATGTCAGGGGCATGTAACAAATTACCGTGGTCTGCAATTGCAATAACAGCAAGAGCATTCCAACCACCAGCTGCTACGATGTTTGTCCCTTCTAAAGGATCAACCGCAACGTCTACACGTGGTCCATATCCTGTACCTAATTTCTCTCCGATATATAGCATTGGTGCTTCATCCATCTCACCTTCACCAATTACAACTGTACCTTTCATCGGAATTGTATCAAATACATCACGCATAGCTGATGTTGCTGCACCGTCTGCCTCGTCCTTTTTCCCGCGCCCCATCCAACGCGCTGATGATAAAGCTGCAGCCTCTGTTACACGTACTAACTCCATAGATAAACTTCTTTCCACGATAATCCCTCTCCTTTAAGTCTTTATATTTCTGCCGTATTTTGTGAACCGTGTTTTTCTATAAAGTGTACTTCCGCAAGTAGTGATGCTTCGCTTCCCCCTTGCGGAAGTATCACTTATGCGTTCTTCATTTCTTCAATTTCTTGCTTTGTCATTTGTTCTCGCCAAATGTTTGCTCCAAGCCCTTTAAGCTTGTCCACTATATTCTCATAACCTCGATCAATATGCTCAAGTCCTGTTACTTCTGTAATTCCATCTGCCATTAAACCTGCAATAACAAGTGCCGCTCCCGCTCGTAAATCACTCGCCTTCACTTTTGCACCTTGCAGTAACACAGGACCAGTTACAATTGCCGAACGACCCTCTACTTTAATTTGAGCATTCATACGACGTAATTCATCAATGTGTTTGAAACGGGCACCGTAAATTGTATCTGTTACAACTCCCGTCCCGTGCGCCTTTGTTAAAAGCGTCGTAAACGGCTGTTGTAAATCCGTTGGAAAACCTGGATATACAAGCGTTTTGATATCAACTACTTTTAACTTTCTATTACCGTTCACCGTAATTTGATCATCGTTCGTTTCAACTTGAACACCAGCTTCTCTTAGCTTTGCAGTAACTGATTCTAAATGCTGAGGAATAACGTTATCAACCGTTACTTCTCCTCCTGATGCAGCTCCTAGAATCATATACGTACCAGCTTCAATACGATCTGGGATGATAGTATGGTGACAACCATGTAAAGAGTCCACACCATCTATTCGGATTACATCTGTACCAGCACCTTTAATACGTGCCCCCATGCTTGTTAACAATGTAGCTACATCAATAATCTCGGGCTCTTTCGCTGCATTTTCAATAACAGTTCTACCTTTTGCTCGTACAGCTGCTAGCATAATATTAATCGTAGCTCCTACACTAACAACATCTAAATAAATACGTGCCCCGCGTAGCTCATCTGCTCTTAAATAGATGGCACCTTGTTCATTCGTAACATGTGCACCTAGCGCTTCAAACCCTTTAATATGCTGATCAATCGGCCTCGGTCCTAAATGACATCCACCCGGAAGCCCAATAACAGCTTTTTTAAAACGGCCAAGCATTGCACCCATTAAATAATAAGAAGCGCGCAATTTTTTCACTTTTCCATTTGGCAAAGGCATTGCAACCATGTTAGAAGGATCGACTACCATCTCTTCCTCCTGTCCATAAGTTACTTTCCCTCCAATTTCCTCTAGTAAGTCTCCTAACATTTTTACGTCCGAAATATTAGGGACACCACCAATAGTTACTGGAGTATCTGCTAAAATTGTCGCTGGAATTAATGCAACGGCGCTGTTCTTTGCACCACTTACTCGAATTGTTCCATTTAAAGCTCTTCCGCCTTCAATTAGCAATTTTTCCATATTGAGCTCCCTTCTTGTGAATGTATTTACTTTCTATCTTTTTATAGAAAGCTCCCCTTAAGAATCTCAATTACTCTTTCCATCCCAAAACTCAATAAATAGGAAACCATTATCTTCATTTCTCCTATAGCACGAATAGATAAAGATCAACTATTCATCGAATTCACTTTATCAATTTAGATACGTTATCACATTTATTAATAGGACTATGCACATTATTTTCTATTTAAAAACAAAAATGATAAAATCTTTAGACTTGTTCACGCTTTCATTATACAACGAAAGGAAACCGTCTAAAAGACTAGACGGTTTCCAAAACGGAATTTTATTCTTACGCTTTACCGTTAGAACCGAATTCGCGAATTTTACCAATAACAGTTGCTTTGATAGCGTCGCGGCCAGGTCCGATAAATTTACGAGGATCGTAAACTTCTTGGTCTTTGTTTAATACTTCACGAACAGCTTTTGTAAACTCGATTTGGTTCTCAGTGTTTACGTTGATTTTTGAAGTACCTAAAGAGATAGCTTTTTCGATATCAGCAGTTGGGATACCAGTACCACCATGTAATACTAAAGGTACGCCAGTGAAGTCACGAACTTGTTCCATTTCAGCGAATCCTAAGTTAGGCTCACCTTTGTAAGGACCGTGTACAGAACCTAAAGCTGGAGCTAGGCAATCGATACCTGTTGCTTCAACAAGGTGCTTACACTCTGCTGGGTCAGCGTAAATTACGCCTTCAGCGATTACGTCGTCTTCTTGTCCGCCAACTGTTCCAAGCTCAGCTTCAACAGATACGTTACGAGCGTGTGCGTATTCTACTACTTGTTTAGTAGTTTCAACGTTTTCTTCGAATGGGTGGTGAGAAGCGTCGATCATTACAGATGTGAAACCTGCATCGATTGCTTCTTTACATTTTTCGAAGCTTGAACCATGATCAAGGTGAATCGCTACAGGAACAGTGATGTTCATTTCTTCGATTAAAGCTTTAACCATAGCTACAACTGTTTTGAAACCAGTCATATGACGAGCTGCACCCTCAGATACACCTAGGATTACAGGAGATTTTTCTTCTTCCGCAGCAGCTAAGATAGCTTGAGTCCACTCTAAGTTGTTCATGTTGAATTGACCAACTGCGTATTTTCCTTCTAGTGCTTTGTTTAGCATTTCTTTCATAGAAACTAAAGGCATGGTGAATCCTCCTAAAAAACGTTTTTTGTATCCGATAAGTTCTTATCGCTGGTAGTATGACCAGAATAAGGTAAAATATGTATATCTACATACCGGACTTTTTTCTACACTCAATAGGATAACAACTTGTACTCAAAAACTCAACCGTATTCACCTGCACAATAGTCCATGTAAACGCTTTTTTCCATATTTTTTATAAAAAATTCATTTTTACGCCTCTACAGCGAGCTCATTTCTCACAGCTTGACGAATTTCATCAATATCAAATGGTTTAGCAAAATGCATTAAAGCACCTAAATCTTTTGCTTCTTGGATCATATCAAGCTCTCCATAAGCAGTCATTAAAATTACTTTAATACTCTCATCAATTTCTTTTACATGCTTTAAAATCTCTATACCATCCATGCCTGGAATTTTCATATCTAACACTACTAAATCTGGATTATCTTTTTTCACGATATCTAAAGCTTGAAATCCATTTGCTGCTTGGAATGTCTGATAACCTTCTTTTTGGAACACTTCATGTAATAGCACACGAATCCCATATTGATCATCAACGATTAAAATTTTACCTTCCATAATTCCCAACCTTTCTGTGTAAGTACAAGATTTAAAGCTTCTTATATCTTAACGATTTATTTTCGCTATTCTTTGGCAAATTCCTTCCTATTCTTTCTTATTTTACCGTTTCCTATTTTGTTATGCTACCCTACGATTTCACCTTTCTAAAAAAATAAACTATAATGAAAGCCGGCAAACACGTACGAAGGGAGTAACATTATGTTAAAAATTTTTTCAACTCAATTAAGTGGTTATTTCTCCAGAGTTTCTCAAAAAGAAGAAATGAATATAGAAGATAGTGCTCGTTTACTTGCTCAAGCACTAGTTGGCGATGGTTTCATTTATTTACATGGTACAAATGAAATGGAAGGCGTTGTTGCCGAGGCACTATTCGGTGCTGAACCAATGAAGCAAGCAAAACGCTTATTTGAAAATGGTAAAGAAGCAGAAGTAACCTCTGCGGATCGTGTACTTCTTATTAGCCGTTTTTCAACAGATGAAGCAGTTGTAGAAATTGCAAAAAAACTACAAGAAGAGGGACACTCTATTGTCGGCATTTCTGCTCTTCAAGAAGGTACGGAATCACTCGAACGATATACAGACGTACATATTGATACAAAACTGTTAAAAGGTCTTATTCCAGACGATGAAGGTAATCGCTACGGATTCCCAAGTTTAATAGTAGCTTTATTTGCTTATCACGGAATCAAATTTACAATCGATGAAATGTTAAATGAATATTAAAAAAAAGCGCCTTATTTCAGGCGCTTTTTTTATTACTTGCTCTCTTTATTCGTAATAGAAGCTCTTACGAAGTCATGGAACAATGGTTGTGGACGGTTTGGACGAGAAACAAGTTCTGGGTGGAACTGTGCTGCCACGAACCAAGGGTGGTCTTTTAATTCAATGATTTCAACTAGACGGCCGTCTGGGCTTGTACCAGAGAATACAAATCCTTCTTTTTCCATATCAGGACGGAACTGGTTGTTGAACTCATAACGATGACGATGACGCTCATATACAACCGGCTCATTATAAGCATTGTAAGCATTTGTTTCTTCAGCAAGCTTACATGGGTATAGACCAAGACGAAGTGTACCACCTAGGTCCTCTACATCTTTTTGTTCTGGTAATAAGTCGATGATTGCATATGGTGTGTCAGGGTTGATTTCAGAAGAGTTAGCACCTTCTAAACCTAATACATTACGTGCGAATTCGATTGATGCAAGTTGCATACCTAAGCAAATTCCTAAGAATGGAACTTTGTTTTCACGAGCATATTGAATCGCAACGATTTTACCTTCTACACCACGATCGCCGAAGCCACCTGGTACAAGGATACCATCTGTATCGCCAACTAATTCTTTTACGTTTTCTGCTGTTACGTGCTCAGCATTTACCCATTTTACTTCTACATCTGTGTCGAATGAGTAACCAGCATGACGAAGTGCTTCTACAACAGAAATATAAGCATCTTGAAGTTCTACATATTTACCAACAAGAGCGATTTTTGTTTTCTTAGAAAGATTACGCACTTTGTTAACTAGCGCAGTCCACTCTGTCATATCTGCAGCTGGATTGTCTAATTTTAAGTGGTCACAAACGATTTGGTCCATGTTTTGTTCTTGAAGAGATAATGGAACCGCATATAAAGTATCTGCATCGCGAGCTTCGATAACTGCTTTTGTATCGATGTCACAGAATAATGCAAGCTTGTCTTTCATATCTTGAGAAACAGGCATTTCTGTACGAACAACGATAATGTTTGGTTGAATACCTAAGCTACGAAGTTCTTTAACACTATGTTGTGTTGGTTTTGTCTTCATTTCACCCGCTGCTTTTAAGTACGGGATTAACGTACAGTGAATGTACATTACATTGTCACGACCGATGTCGCTCTTAATTTGACGGATTGCTTCTAAGAATGGTAGAGACTCGATGTCACCAACAGTTCCACCGATTTCTGTAATAACAACATCCGCATTTGTTTCACGACCAGAACGATATACGCGTTCTTTAATTTCGTTAGTAATATGAGGAATAACTTGAACTGTTCCTCCTAAATATTCACCGCGACGCTCTTTTTGAAGAACTGAAGAGTAAATTTTACCTGTTGTTACGTTGCTGTATTTGTTTAAGTTAATGTCGATGAAACGCTCATAGTGACCAAGGTCTAAGTCAGTTTCTGCGCCATCATCTGTTACGAATACCTCACCGTGTTGGTATGGGCTCATAGTCCCTGGGTCTACGTTAATGTATGGATCAAACTTTTGAATCGTTACGTTTAAACCACGATTTTTTAAAAGTCTTCCAAGAGATGCTGCTGTAATACCTTTTCCTAAAGACGATACTACACCGCCTGTTACAAAAATATACTTAGTCATGAAAAAGCTCCCTTCTATTTTGCTGTTATATAATCACCGTTGCAAAGCGCAACGTATGTAGATAACACTGTATCCATCTTATTGTTAGACTCTTTTTATTTTCTAAACAAAAAACAAAAAAGAAAATTGCTCCCCTCATCACAAAAAGTAATAAGTAGGGAGCAATTTTCTTTTATATTTACACTTTAAAAGTATTATCGTCCTTTTTTAAAGAGCCCAAAAATGATTCTACATGGACGATAATGAAAAGTCAAGAACTACAGTTCTTCCTCTTCTTCTTCTTCAGTTTCATCATACTCAAGTTCTTCTTCAGCGAAGTCGTCGTCATCTTCGTCTAAATCATCAAGATCGTCGTCATCTCCTTCTTCTTCTTCAAGAACCTTGTCCAAATCTTCTACATCGTCTTCATCTTCACTTACGTCTGCATCGTCGAAGTCATCTTCGTCTTCTTCAATGTAGTCGTCAAAACCGTCTTCTTCAACTTTACGTTTCTTCTTCGGTTTTGGTTGAGGCAAGATTTCTTCATCAATTTGCTCATATGGGTACCAGCTGCGTAGTCCCCAACGATTTTCTCCTAAATTAATGAAACGTCCATCGATGTTTAAGTCTGTATAAAATTGTGCGATTTTCGCATTAACTTGCTCTTGAGATAGTCCCAGCACTTGAGCGATTTCTTGAACCAACTCGTTGAATGTCGTTGCTTGTTTTTTATCCCCTAAAACGCTATGTACAACTTCAATCATTGAACATTCTTTTAGCTCTTCTGGTGAATATTGCTTAAAATCCACTTATGCGGCACTTCCTTTCATCAAATATAACCTTATATATAACGGCCTGCTTAAAAAAATCCATACTATTCATTATAAACAAAAGTCGCACAAATATGCTACAAAAAAAACGGGAAACTTTTATAGGGTAGTAAAATTATAATTTGTCTGTTCCTTATTTCGGAAGCATATGGGCCCCTTGCAATACATACCTAATTTGCATTTCTGTATATTCTTCGAGCGTATACAGTTTTTGCAGCGCCCAGCGTCTAAATCCCCACATCTGTCCTTGTATAAAAATATTATGCGCAAGAAGCTGTATTTCTTTTTTATTTAATGTAAATGTTCCATTTTCCGTACACTGTTCTAAAATATTCTCGAACATTCCTACCATTTGAAACTCCTTTTCTAATACATACGGAAGTGATTCTTTCGGTAAAAAGCGTACCTCTTGATACATTATCAATACTTCTTCCTGTAATTCGTCCATCACTTTAAAGTAATTCGTTATTGCTATCTTTAAACTTTCTATACTCCCTTTTTCTGTACACACTACTTCCTCTAATCTTTCTTTTACATGTTCATATATACTATCACAAACTAAATATAAAACATCATCTTTGGTACGAATGTACTCATAAAGTGTCCCTATACTAAACCCAGCCGCTTTTGCAATCTCTCTCGTTGTTGTACGCGGAAATCCTTTTTGTTTAAACAGTTGCACCGCACCTTTAATCATTTGTTCACGTCTTAACGCAACTAATTTTTCATCTTTCACCGATGCATGCACATTATGTTTAACCATTCCCTTCACCTCTCTCTATTATTTTTTGGAAGGAAAAAGCGTAGGAAAATACCTACGCTTTCGTTCCTACTTCGTTAACATACGAGAAATTACAAGCCTCTGAATCTCTTGTGTTCCTTCATATATTTGTGTAATCTTTGCATCTCGCATATAACGCTCTACTGGATAATCTTTCGTATAACCGTAACCACCAAATACTTGCACCGCTTCAGTCGTCACCTTCATCGCTGCATCGCCTGCAAATACTTTTGACATCGCTGATTCTTTTCCATACGGAAGCCCTTCTGATTCAAGCCAAGCCGCTTGATATGTTAAAAGGCGTGCTGCTTCTACATCTGTTGCCATATCCGCAAGTTTAAAGCCAATCCCTTGCTGCGCCGCAATTGGTTTTCCAAACTGATGGCGCTCCCTTGCATATTCTACAGAAGCATCTAAAGCCCCTTGTGCAATCCCAACAGCTTGCGCCGCAATACCGTTACGACCTCCATCTAATGTTTGCATCGCAACTTTAAACCCTTGCCCCTCTCCTCCAAGTAGATTCTCTACAGGAATACGGCAATCTTCAAACATAATTTCAGTCGTTGGTGAAGAGCGAATCCCTAGCTTGCTCTCCTTCTTCCCAACTGAAAATCCCGGTGTATCACTTTCTACAATAAATGCACTCGTACCGCGCTGCTTCGATTCAGGATCAGTTAGCGCAAAAACAACATAAATATCAGCAATACCGCCATTTGTAATGAAAATTTTTGATCCATTTAAAATATAATGATCGCCATCTCTCTTTGCGATTGTCTTCATTCCACCAGCATCCGATCCAGATCCTGGTTCCGTTAAGCCGTATGCACCAATTTTCTTCCCTTCAGCCATCGGCCGTAAAAACTTTTGCTTTTGCTCTTCCGTCCCAAATTTAAAAATTGGCCATCCCGCAAGTGAAGTATGCGCAGACAGTGTTACACCTGTTGAAGCACAAACGCGAGATAATTCTTCAATAGCGATTACGTATGCTAAGTAATCGCTTCCAATTCCACCGTACTCTTCAGGCCATGGAATACCAGTTAAACCAAGCTCTGCCATTTGATCAAATAACTCTCGATCAAATCGCTCTTCTTCATCACGCTCAGCTGCTGTTGGTGCCACTTCATTTTTAGCAAAATCTCGAACCATTTTTCTTATCATTTCATGTTCTTCTGATAGTTTAAAATGCATCTCCGTCTCCCCCTCGCCCTTTTATAAAGCACGGCTAATAACAAGTTTCTGTATTTCACTTGTTCCTTCATATATTTGCGTAATTTTCGCATCACGGAAAAATCGTTCTACTGGATAGTCTTTCGTATAACCGTAACCACCAAATACTTGCACCGCCTCAATCGCGACTTCAACCGCTGTCTTAGAAGCAAATAATTTCGCAATAGATGCTTCTTTACCGCATGGTAATTCTTGTGCCCTAAGAGATGCCGCTCTATATACGAGTAACCTTGCTGCCTCGACACTTGTTGCCATATCTGCAAGCTTGAAGCCAATCCCTTGCTGCGCCGCAATTGGCTTCCCGAATTGCTCTCTTTCTTTTGCATAATCAATTGCACAGCCAAGC
This sequence comes from Bacillus cereus group sp. BceL291, assembly GCF_051776705.1. Taxonomy (NCBI): domain Bacteria; kingdom Bacillati; phylum Bacillota; class Bacilli; order Caryophanales; family Bacillaceae; genus Bacillus; species Bacillus cereus group sp. BceL291. Next base: position 93,599 of record NZ_JBPWAP010000014.1, read on the forward strand.
GCCGCTTCAGCAATTCCTAAAGCCTGCGCACCGATTCCAATTCGCCCAACATCTAAATTCGCCATCGCCACTTTGAATCCTTGTCCTTCTTCCCCAAGTAAATTCTCAGCTGGCACTTTCATATCTTCAAAAGTAAGTTGTACTGTACGAGAACCGAGAAGTCCCATCTTATGTTCATCTTTTCCAATGATTAAACCAGGTGTATCTTTCTCTACTATAAATGCAGAAATACCACTTTTTCCTGCCTCTGGATTTGTAGAAGCGAATACAATGTATGTACTTGCTTCACCACCATTTGTAATAAACACTTTCGATCCATTAATAATATAATGATCACCTTTTTTCACAGCTCTTGATTTCAAACTCCCTGCATCTGATCCTGCATTTGGCTCTGTTAAAGCAAATGCACCTAAATATTCCCCGGTTGCAAGTTTAGAAACATATTTTTTCTTCTGTTCTTCTGTTCCAAAATATAAAATCGGATTCATTCCAACTGACGTATGTACAGCTAAAATTACACCAACTGTTGCACTTACCTTTGAGATTTCCTCAATTGCTAGAATGTAAGAAATAAAGTCCATTTCTGCCCCGCCGTATTTTGCAGGCGCTGGAATACCCATTAATCCAAGCTCACCCATCTTTTGCAAAATCTCTTTCGGGAACACCCCTTGTTCCATACTAGGAACAAAGGGAGCTATTTCCTTCTGTGCAAAATCCCGAACCATTTTCCTCATCATTTGCTGCTCTTCATTAAAACGAAAGTTCATATATTCAGCCTCCATTTGCTATATATCCTTTAAATAATTTGGTAAGACCACTATGTTGTAACAAAGGGGGCATTTATTCGTAAACGTAGAATCCACGACCTGTTTTACGCCCTAACCATCCTGCATTCACATACTTACGTAATAATGGACATGGGCGATATTTACTATCTCCTAATCCTTCATGCAACACTTCCATAATGTATAAACACGTATCTAAACCGATAAAATCAGCGAGTGTCAAAGGCCCCATCGGATGGTTCATACCAAGCTTCATGACTTCATCAATTGCTTCTTTCGTCGCTACACCTTCATATAACGTATAAATTGCTTCGTTAATCATCGGTAGTAAAATGCGGTTTGATACAAAACCTGGGAAATCATTCACTTCAACTGGTACTTTCCCAATTTTTTTCGTAATATCTTCAATTGCTTCATATACCGCATCATCGGTAGCCAAACCACGAATAATCTCAACAAGCTTCATAACTGGAACTGGATTCATAAAGTGCATACCGATTACTTTTTCCGGACGCTTCGTTACCGCTGCAATTTCTGTAATTGGCAGAGATGACGTATTCGTCGCTAAAATTGCGTGTTCTGGAGCAATTTCATCTAGATTCGCAAAGATTTTCTTTTTAATATCCATTTTCTCAACAGCTGCTTCAATAATAAGATCCGCTTCTTTCACACAATCTAAATCAAGCGTTACTGTAAGACGATTTAATGTCGCTTCCTTCTCTTCTTCCTTCATGCGTCCTTTTTCTACTTGGCGCGCTAAGTTTTTCGTAATGATAGCCATTCCTCTATCTAATTGCTCTTGCTTTAAATCTTGTACCTTCACGTCATATCCTGCCATTGCACATACTTGTGCAATTCCTGATCCCATTTGCCCTGCACCAATTACAACAATGTTTTGTACACCCATTTTTTCTTCCCCCTTAATTGTTAATAAATTTTATACCCTCGAACTTTAATTAGTGAACTTCAATCATCACTGCGTCCCCTTGACCGCCACCGCTACAAATCGAAGCAATTCCAATTCCGCCGCCGCGCTGCTTAAGTGCATGGATTAGTGTAACGATAATGCGCGCTCCGCTTGCTCCAATTGGATGTCCCATCGCTACCGCGCCGCCATTTACATTCAATTTTTCCGGATCAATTCCTGCGATTTCTGTACTTGCAATTGCTACCGCTGCAAATGCTTCATTAATCTCGAATAAATCGATGTCTTCAATTTTCTTTCCTGTTTTTTCAAGCAATGCGTTAATTGCATAACCTGGCGTTCTTGGGAAATCTTTAGATTCCACTGCAATTGCTGTATGTGCCAAAATTGTCGCTAATGGCTTTCTTCCTTCTTGCTTCGCTCTGTCTTCGCTCATTAATACAAGTGCGGCACCACCATCATTTAGTCCCGGCGCATTACCAGCTGTCACCGTCGCTGTCTTATCAAATACAGGTTTTAACTTTGCTAACTTTTCAATCGTTGTATCTTCACGTGGCGCCTCATCCTTTGCAACGACAATAGGATCGCCTTTTCTTTGCGGAATCGTTACTGGCACGATTTCCTCTTCAAAACGCCCTTCTTTATGCGCTGAAACCGCACGCTGATGGCTACGATATGCCCATTCATCTTGCGCTTCGCGAGAAATTCCATCTTCCTTCGCAACTTCTCCGCCATAAACGCCCATGTGTGTACCTGAAAATGCGCATGTTAAACCGTCAGCAACGTTTAAATCAACAACTTCGTTATTGCCCATTCTGTATCCCCATCTTGCTCCGCGTAAAATGTAAGGACTGTTACTCATCGACTCCATACCGCCAGCTACAATTAGTGATTGATCGCCAGTACGAATAATCTGATCCGCCAACGTAACCGCACGAAGTCCTGATGCACAAACTTTATTCACTGTTTCCGTCTGCACTTCCCATGGGATTCCAGCAGCCCTCGCAGCTTGGCGCGATGGAATTTGCCCCTGTCCACCTTGAATAACCGTTCCAAATATAACTTCTTCAACATCACTAGCCTCAACATTTGCTCTTTCAAGCGCTGCTTTAATTGCAATTCCTCCAAGTTCCGTCGCTTTTACATCTTTTAAAGATCCTCCAAATTTTCCAACTGGTGTTCTTGCAGCACTTAAAATAACTGTTTTATTCATGTTTCTTTCCCCCATTTCATTTTTTAACACTGAGCGCTCGCTCGGTATCCCTACGTTGAGAAGAGGTGCAATCATTGCACCTCTTTCTAAAGTTGTATACATTCTTACAAACTACATCGCTTCTTTTTTCTGTCCGATAACAGATCGTTCTAAAATCTCTGTCACATCAAGAGTTTGAACCTTCTCTTCTACCTCTTTCGCTTTCGTTCCATCACTGATCATCGTTAAGCAATATGGACAACCTGTACCGATAATGGATGGCTGTACAGCTAATGCTTGTTCTGTACGAGCAACGTTAATACGTGAACCTGTTGTTTCTTCCATCCACATTAAGCCACCACCTGCGCCACAGCACATTCCCGTTTCACGGTTACGTGCCATTTCTACAAGATTCACTCCAGGAATCGCTTTCAAAACGTCACGTGGCGCTTCATACACTTCGTTGTATCTTCCTAAATAACAGGAATCATGGTACGTAACTGTTTCTTCAATAGCGTGAACAGGCTTTAAGCGCCCTTCTTTCACCCACTGAGCTAACAATTCTGTATGATGATAGACTTCTGCTTGCAAGCCAAAGTCCGGATACTCATTTTTAAATGTGTTATAAGCATGAGGATCAATCGTAACGATTTTCTTCACTCCTGCCTTGTCAAATTCTTCGATATTCTTTGTCGCCATCTCTTGGAATACAAATTCATTTCCAAGGCGGCGTGGTGTATCTCCAGAATTCTTTTCTTTATTACCGAGAATTGCGAATGAAATGCCTGCTTCGTTCATTAACTTCGCAAACGATATCGCAATCTTCTGACTACGATTGTCGTATGATCCCATTGAACCAACCCAGAATAAATACTCGAATTCCTCCCCAGCTTTTGATTTTTCTTTTACAGTTGGAACTGTTACTTCGTCATCACCTTGGCGCCATGTTTCACGCTCTTTACGGTTCAGCCCCCACGGATTTCCTTGACGCTCGATATTTGTCATCGCGCGTTGTGCTTCCGCGTCCATTTTTCCTTCAGTCAAAACGAGATATCGACGTAAGTCAATAATTTTGTCAACATGCTCATTCATAACTGGGCATTGATCTTCACAGTTACGGCACGTTGTACATGCCCAGATCTCTTCTTCTGTAATAACATCTCCGATTAAACTCGGATCGTAAGCGAGCGTTGTAGACGCTGATTCTTGTTGCCCTTTTCCAGCTGCCATCATCGCTAACTGATTTCCTTGTGTATTATTGAAGGCAACTACTGGAACCCACGGTGCTTTTGATGTTACCGCAGCTCCTTTATCAGTTAAATGATCGCGAAGTTTTAAAATTAAGTCCATCGGTGATAACATTTTTCCTGTTCCTGTTGCCGGACACATATTTGTACAACGGCCACACTCTACACAAGCGTATAAGTCAATAAGTTGATTTTGTCTAAAGTCTTCAATTTTACCAACACCAAATGTTTCTTGCGTTTCATCTTCAAAATCAATCTTTTCAAGCTTCCCTGGGTTTGAAAGACGACCGAAGAATACATTAGCTGGTCCTGCAATTAAATGCGCATGTTTTGATTGTGGAACATACACTAAAAACGTTAACAAAATTAGTAAATGCACCCACCAAGAAAAATAGAACACTGAAATGGCTACGGTTTCATTTATCCCGCTAAAAACGTAAGCGATTGCAGAAGCAATTGGTTCACTCCATGAAAGCTCCTCGCCATGCCATATAAGTCCCATACCGTTACCAAGTAGCACAGAAATCATTAAACCACCGATAAAAATAAGAACAAGACCTGATTTGAAGTTACGTTTTAAACGAACAAGCTTTTCTACATAACGTCTATGAAAAGCCCAAAATACTGCAATTAAAATAACAAGTGTGACAATTTCCTGGAAGAATGTAAATGCAGGGTATAGTGGTCCAAGTGGAAGATGTGATCCTGGTGCGAGTCCTTTCCAAACGAAGTCAATTGCTCCAAATTGGACAAGAATAAATCCGTAAAAGAACATAACGTGAATGATGCCGCTTTTCTTATCTTTCAGCAGCTTTTTCTGACCGAAAACATTGACCTTAAGGAGATCCCAACGCTCTTTAAAACGACGGTCAAACTCAATTTTTTTTCCTAATTGTATGTAGGCCATTCTCGTCCGTATAAGATATACAAACAAATATCCTGCATAAGCAATAACAGCAATGGCAGCCAGCCAATTAATAATCAGTAAGCTATTCATTTTTATGCTACCCCTCTCTTTGTAAGCCCTCTTTCTTTTTGAATCTTCAAAAATATATAATTTTCTGAATTATATCCCCTATCCCCATTATATAATGAGTGAGCATTCAGTCAACAGTTTTTTGTTATAGAACAACACATTTTTTCATAAAGCTGTTTATTTCGGTGAAACTATAAAGTGAAACTTTAATCAGTAGGGGTGGTTCATCCCCCACTGATTATTAGTTGAACCAATCGGGCTTTTACGGGCAGTTGATTTCCTAACTAACTTCTACTTATCCAACAGTTTTTGAGGTGAAAGGCTTACTGCCCGTTAAAGCAGGATAAAGTGAAACTTTAATTAGTACAACATCTATCCTCTAAAGAAATTTATAATAACAGCCGTGCTACCCGTATCATTTGTAACATACTGAAGGTGAAAAGAATGCGAAGGAGGGAATTCACTGATGCTCTACTTATCTCTTTTGTTAATATCCGTTGCTCTTTGGATTACAATTGACCTTTCATACGGGAGACTTCTTCATTTAAAACGGGTAAGCTCTCGCACTTTCCCTTTACGTCAAAGTGATTTTCACCTTTATACATATGGGAAAGATTTATATGACGCTTTATTTACTGATATAAAACAAGCACAGCACCACATTCATATTTTATTCTTCATTGTAAAAAACGATAAAATCAGTCGTGAATTTTTAAATTTGCTGATTGATAAGGCTCAGGAAGGAATTGAAGTACGACTTTTACTTGATCGATTTGGCAGCCATTCTTTATCAAACGAAGCTATTCGCTCCCTGCAAAAACATGGTGTATCTTTTTCATTTTGTCATAAGGTAAAATTTCCTCTTCCTTTCTTTTCTGCCAATCAAAGAAATCATAGAAAAATTACAGTGATTGATGGGAAAACCGGCTATATCGGGGGATTTAATATTGGCGAAGAGTATCTAGGGCATAATGAACACTTAGGATTATGGCGAGACTATCATTTACGTCTTACAGGAGAAGGGGTTCAAGATTTACAAAAGCAATTTTTGCATGATTGGTTTGATGATACGAAACAGAATTTATTGGATGCTTCTCTTTATTTTCCAAAACAACAACCAGGTACCATCTTGCATCAATTTATTCCGACTGATGGTGCTTATTTACAGCATACTTTTTTACATTTAATTAACGGAGCAAAAAAAGAAATCTGTATCGGTACGCCATATTTCATTCCTGGAAAAAAAATTATGAATGCCTTATTAAAAGCAAGAGAAAGAGGGGTTCAAATCACAATTCTTGTTCCAGAAAAAGCTGATCACCCTCTCGTTCGGGAAGCAAAATTCCCGTACTGCCGAAAATTAATACAGGCTGGTTGCAATATTTATGCATTTCAACAAGGGTTTTTTCACGCCAAAATTATTATAGTGGACGATGATATTTGTGATATCGGAACTGCAAACTTTGATATGAGAAGTTTATATATTAACCATGAAATAAACTGCCTGTTATATAATAAACATTTCATTCAAACAGTAAAAAATAAATTTCATGAAGATCTAGAGAATGCATCCGTACTTTCATATAGCGATGTAAACCCGCCTTCTCTTATCAATAGAGGAAAGGAATGGATTGGAACAGTACTTGCTTTCTTTTTATAGGAAAAACAATGAATAAAAGAGGTGTATCTCATATGATTATACGGTTTGGATATGTCTCACATGCAATGGCACTCTGGGACTGTTCTCCTGCCAAAACAATGACGTTTACAAGTTTTAAGAAACTTAGCAAGCAAGAACGAGAAGACAAACTGTACCATGTTATAAAGCAAAATTTAGAGCACACAATACGTATCCTTCATTACAATATAGCGCATGAAATCCCACTATATCGCCTATCGTCTTCCATCGTCCCACTTGCAACACATCCCGAAGTCGAGTTTGACTATATTGGGGTATTCACACATGCCCATCAACTTAAAAGTGTTAACTATCCCCAAAAGTAAAAAATGCCATCCTTTCTTTATATTCGTGATAGAATATAAAGAAATTGAATGTTTTTTCTTAATATTAGG